>JBCCQU010000186.1:0-5294 GCA_039208875.1 Planctomycetota bacterium | reverse complement strand
TCGGCACGAGCTACAACTACGCGCCGTCGGTGCTGTTCGTCGCGCTGGAGGTCATCGGTGCGGTCGACCCGGCCATCGAGAGCGAGAACTTCGCAGCCCGGCGAGCGGTGTCGCAGACGTACGAATCATTCTTCGAGCGCGGCGTCGACATCGCTGTGGCACTCGATGCCGCCCCGTTCCACCAAGCCGGTGCGGGCGATGGCCGAAACTTCCTCGCGTTCGATGGCTCCGTCTCGGCCTATCCGGGCGATCCGCCGGGCGAGCAGCTCGAAGAAATCGTGCAGACGACGCTGGCGCGGCTGGGTTTCCGCGACAACATTCCCGGAGGCTGAATCGCCATGACGACAAGCAATACCAACGACAACCAGCCGCGGAAAGAAGCCGACCCGATCGAGGCACAGCTCGGCAACTTCTCGCTGACCAGTGGACTCGAGGTCGACGCCCCCGCTGCCAAGAAGCGAAAGACACGCGACAGCAAGACCATCGCGCAGCGCATCGCGGCGTGGTGGCAGGCACGCGTCTGGCAGCACAAGCAGGGTCGCCTCGCGACATACGCCGCGTTTGTCGTGATGATGTCGGTCGGCAGTGCCTCGGCGTACCTCGTGCTGCGGCCGGTGCCGACGCCCGACTACATGGATGATCCGCTCGCAGACGTTCTCGACTACACGCTGCTGACGCCGGACTTCAACAACCTGCCGGTCGAACGGCGCATCGAACTGCTCGGCGAGCTCGTGCGACGGCTGGGCGATCTCGATACCGGCGGCTCGCTCGCGATGGCGCAATTCGCTGCCGCCATCGAGGGGCCGATGCGCGAGCAACTCGAAGAGAACATGAACCGGCTCGTGATCGATGCGGTCGACATGTTCGCCTCGGAGTATCAGGACGTGCCGGCTGAGGATCGCGAGGAGTTCCTCAACCAAGCGATGGTGCGCATGGTTCGGCTGGCCGAGCCGTTCGATCCGGGTCTCGCCGATGTGTCGGACGAGGAAATCCTCGAAGACGCCCGCCGCGATGCCAGGCGCAACGCTCAGGCGATGGAACGCGGCTGGGTGTCGCCCAATCAGGCGAGCCGCATGCTGGCGTTCGGCTTCCGACGCGGCACGCAGTCCAGCAACTTCAAAGAGCAGAATCGCATGATGGTGTTCGGTCGCGACCTGACCCGACAGCTGCGGCAGGCTCCGGAAAACGAAGAAGCCCCGACAAACGACGGGCAGGACGGCGAGCAAGACGCCGATCAGAACGAGCCGTCAGACGCCGATAACAACTGGGACGGCGGCGAAGGTTGAGCGCACGGCGGTTGTGATTCGCTGACGTCGTTGCCGAGGGTTTACCTGCGGCCGAACACAAACATGCCGAGCAGGCCGGCGATGAGCGTGAGCCCGGCGAGCCCGCCGCCGACGATCAGCGGCGCGCTGTCCAGCGACAGAATCGGCTTGAGCAGCTCGCCCGCGCCGACCATGGCCAGCAGCGTGATGGCGAGCGCGACAAGACACGCGACGGTCATAGCGAAGGTCAGCCCGCCGACCAGCCCCGAGCCCGGGCCGTCGAAGGCCGGTGCCGGCACCATCGCAGCCCCGGCCGGTGCTGCGGCTGTCGGAGCGGCTGCGGTCTCGGGCGTGGTCTCGAAAAGGTCGCCGCCGCCTGCGGTATCGCCGAGGCCCAGCGGATCGATATCGCCCGGGGTTGTGCCGCCGACGGTCTCCTGGCCGAAGCTGTCGAGCCCGAGCGAGGTGTCGTCCGCCTCGCGGGTGAGATCGAGCAGGCCCGAGCCCGAGGCATCGGCCCCGCCGAAGTCGCCCGCCAAGTCGGCGAAGTCGTTGGTGGCTGTGACCTGCGTCTGCTGGTTGGGGTCGGCCGACTCGGTGTCTTCTGGGTCGAAGATCGAGATGCCGGTGGCCTCCGACAAATCGGTCGTCGGAGCCGGGTCTGCACCGAGGTCCAAGCCGGGGCCGGAACCCGATGACGCGAGGTCGAGCGGCTCGAGATCGTCCATCAAGCCGACCGGGCCGCCGCTATCCGCAAGGCTGAGGCCGGTGCCGGACGACGAGCTATCCATGCCGCCGAGCGCTTCGACCTGCTCGCGCTTGAGCATGAACTCATCGCCCTGCTTGAAGGCCTCAAGCTGATTGCTGTCGATATAGCCCTGCACCTCGCCCTCGGACTTGCCGAGCATTTGTGCTGCCTCGGCAATCGAGATGAACATTTTGGCCACGGCAAATCTCCTGACAACTCGCTCAAAACCTGGTGGACGATCGGGCCGGCTGCGTAGCCCCAGCTTGCGGGGTGCCGGGCCCGGGCCGATATGGTAGCGACCGTGCCCGACCCTTCACAGGCCACGCCGCTCATCGAGCCATACGAGCTCCGCCACCCGGCCGTTCCGCCCCGGCTCGACGGCTTTAGGCTCCTGCACCTGTCCGACCTCCACACCCGGCACCGCGACCCGGCCCGGGCCGTGCGCACGCCGCTGGTCCGTCGCCTGCTGGCCGAGCTCGCCGCGGTCGAGGTCGATCTGGTGTGCCTGACCGGCGACGAGACCGACTCGGAGCGGGCCGCCCCGGCTGCGATGGCTGTCGTTCGGTGTCTGGCTGAAGCTTGGCGATCGAGACTCGGCGCCGTCGCTGTGTTCGGCAACCACGACCGCCGCGTCATGCGCCGGCTCGCGGACCGACACCAACGAACATCGCCGAGCATCCGCTGGCTCGACGCTGACGGTTGGCAACCGCAAGCACACGACCTGCCGCTGCGGATCGTCGGCACCAGCTATCCGGAAGATGCGCTCGGTGCGCACCTGCGCGCGAATGAAGAAAACACACACGACGATCGCCTGACGCTCGCACTCGCGCATCACCCGGCCGGTGCGCTCGCGCACGCTGTGCTCGGTGCGCACATCGTGGTCTCGGGTCACACCCACGGCGGGCAGCTCCGCCCCCATCGGCGGCTCGGGTTCTACACCTCGTCGGACCTGCCGCACCGCGTCGCGTGGGGCATCGTGCGTGCGCACAACGCGCTGCTATGCATCAGCCGCGGCCTGGGCACGACCGGCATCCATGCGCGGATCAACTGCCCGCCGCACGCACCGCTGTTCACGCTGCGCAGAGGGCCGATGCCGAAATCAGAACAACCCGATGCGCGCACGGCCGAGCGAGACAGAGTACTCGGCGTGCAGCGTGTGCTCGCATGGTGATCACCCGATCGATCGCATCACGCTGACCGCGGCGTACAGCCCGGCGACCTGCTCGCGATCGACGAGCTTTGGCGGAAACTCAGGGTTCAGAGGCTGAAGGCGGATCCGCTCGGCACCTTCTTCGCCCTCGAAGAAAACTCGCTTGAATGTGGTGTCGCTGTCGGGCTCGAGCCTCACGAAGCAGTCCGCGCCGGGGCGGATTTATCGGGCAGGGCTGAAGATCACGATGTCACCCTCGCGGTAATCGGGCTGCATCGACGTGCCGACGACGCGGGCTGCGAAGGCATCGGGATCGGCGAGATCCGGGCAGCGCACGTATTCGTCAGCGATGCGGGCCGGGTAACCGAGGTCGGTGAACTCCGTCGGATAGCCGGCTGCGACTTTGTTGATCAGCGGCACCTCCAGCGGCAACGGCACGGCCTCGGGCTGATCGCCCGCGCTCGCACCAAGACGCTGCAACAACTGACCGACCTCGCCCGAGCGATACGCCTCGTCGAGCGGCGAACGGTCAGCGGTGCCGCCTTGTGATTGGCCAGTGCCGACGAGCTCAACCAGCCTGCGCGCAGCGCGGCTCTCGGCCTCGGCTTTGGCGAGCCGTGCGCGCACGCCAGCCGGCGTAACCGAGAGATCGGCAACCGATCGCAGCGAGCCGGGCTCGAGCGCGAGCGCTTCTTCGAGCCGAGCGATCAGCGCCGGGCCGGGGTGGGCGCCGCGATCGTTCTCAATGGCTGAGAGATAACTCTTGGAACAACCTGCCCGTTCGCCGACGCGGTCGAGCGTGAGGTTGAGTTCCAACCGGCGTGTGCGCACGAGCGCTCCGATCGTGAGCGGCTGTTGTTGCGCGTTGGTTGTTGACGTGTTCGGTGTTGTGCTCATCACGAGTGAGTGGCCCCCAAACGCCACGCGCCGGAGCGTCTCAGGTTCTCCGCGAGTGGCCGCTACCCCCGGAAAGTCCCCGGTTTGAATTCGGACTGTCACTGTCTGTGCGCTGGTTTGTGGCTTTACCATACAAACGCCTTGCAAGGAGTTTGGCAAGCGGCGAATATACCGCAGTTGTTCACAACATAGTGAACACACTAAAACCGTGCAAAGCAAGCCGACTTTGCCACAAATACGAGGAACACAACATGCGGAGCGTCAAACTGGGCAATATGGCCGGGTTCGGGCATGAGGGCGGCATCGATCTGCGCCGCCGCAAGCGCAGAGAAGCAGCCGAGCAAATCGTCGCACTCGCGCAGCACCTGCCCGACCCCGACCGCCAACTGCTCGAAGCGGTGTTTGGTGATGGACAGTCGGTCTCGCAGGTCGCTGGCAGTTCGCCGTCGTCATCGTGGCCGGACGCAAATTACTGGACTGTTGGACATTACCGGATTGAGGTCTAGGCAATACAACACCCAGCGGCTCGACTGGGCTCCAAGAAACATACCGGGCTGTCAATCTCCGTCGTCAGCCGTCAGGCCGCCGCGGATTTCCGTCTCGGTCGTGTCGCCTCCAACACTCGCGTCGTCGCATCCTTCAACACAACGATGCAACCGCACCCGTTGAAGGTCCACGGTCGCGCTCGCCACTGCCGCCATCTGATCCATCGCCAGAGCCGCAGGGGCATCGGCGGTCCGTACCACCGCACGCCCAGCCACCGTACGATGCCGTCGTCGTTGGGATGCCGACCGATCGGGCACTTCGGCGCGACCTTCCTGCTGATCTGCCTGCCGCTGATCGTGCAGGCCATCGCTCGAGGAACTCCATCGACGAGCTTCTTCTCAGCGTGCCGGCAATGTGAGCACATCAGCGTGCGGTCCCGGTACGCGCTTGGCTTCGGGCATGGGCCGTCATCGACCTCGGCGCGACGCAGCTGCTGCCACGCTACACGAGCGAATCCACCCTGATCGCCGGTCGCTGTGCCATCGCACCCGCATGGCATGGTCACGGCCCCCCGCCAATGTCGCACGGCTCGACGTTGAGGAACGAAGCCAGCATGATCATGTTGACGACATCACGTTCTTGAGAACCCGGAAACTGCTCTCTTCGGGTCATGTGAACAATCACCGGTCCGCGGCAGTTGCCGGCCCACGATTCGGTCGTCGTTTGACTGAATCCTTGGCTTTCGTTA
>JBCCQU010000185.1:0-5310 GCA_039208875.1 Planctomycetota bacterium | reverse complement strand
GCTCGATCGACCCCGCCGCGCGACCGATAGCGTTGCCATGACCACGCCGCTCAAGCTGACCGATGCTTCCGTGCTGAACGCTTCGCCGAGCGATCACGATGACAACGGCAGCGATCGCCGCCGCTGGCCCCGCGTGCCGATCGATCGGCCATGCCGCGTCCTCCGCGAGGGCCGCATCGCAAGCGACCCCGGCCGCACCATCAACCACGCTCCGGGCGGCTTGCTCGTCGAGATCCGAACCTCGCGCCCGCCCCGCGCCGGCGAGCTCATCGCGATGGCTGTCGATTGGCCCGAGATCGGGCTCGTGCACGCCGAGGAGGCCGACCGTGCCCGCGTCGTGCGCACAGATATCGATCCCGATTCCGATCGCGTGTTGGTGGCTGTCGAGCTTGCCGATGCCGAGCCGGTGCCAGCCGAAGCGCTGCCGACCGCCGCGTAACCCGCGTCACGCGCCGAGCAGATCGCACAAGCCGCTGCAACTCCGGCCGCGCTTGTACCGGCCGGACAGCATCCCCTCCACAGCCTTCTCGATCTTGCGATCGATCTTCACCGTGTCGAGATCATCAAACCTGATCGAGCCGCGGCTCTCATCACCCAGCAACCAATACTCGCCCATCCCCGGCGCACCGGGCAACAGCTTCTCGAGCGCCATGCGATAGATGCCAAGCTGCAGGTCGTCCTTCTTGGGTTCGAGCAATGTGCGACGCGAAGCCCCGGTCTTGTAATCCACCACGCGGAACAGCTCGCCGAAGCGATCAACGCGATCGAGCTGGGCATCCATCTTGTGCGCACAGCCCGCGACATCGATGTCGAAGGTGATCCGCCGCTCGACATACAGCACCTCGGCCTGCGCTTCATGCATCGCAAGGCCCGCGCGCGCAAATGCGATGACCTGATCGATCTCTGCTTGCGCATCCGCACCGATATCCGCCGCTGTGCGCACCGCGATCTCGTGCAGGTCGTGCTCGGTCGGCACCGGTTCGCCGTCCGCCTCAGCATCGCGCCAACGCGCAAAGAAACGCTCCAGAGCCATGTGCACAGCCCGGCCGAGGTTCGCCCGATCGCTCGGCGCCTCGCCCAACTCCAGCACACGCTTGGCATACCAGCACCGCGGACAACGCTCGAAATCATTGATCGACGTATAGCTCAGCTTCAGCGGCGCATCCGGCGGCGGCGTGAGCGCATCGGGTCGCTCTGTTACTGCGCGCGCTGCCGCGAGGTCGCCGAGTCTGGCTGAGAGTTCGCGTACCGGCTCCGGCGCTCGGTCAGCCCACGATGGCGCATCGCTGCCGCGTGCGCGCACGGCGGTCATCGCCAAACGCTGCGCCGCCTCGCGCAACTGACCGGCGATCGACTCCAGCGCGTGCTCCGTGAGTTCCGCATCGTCCGCACGGTCAAGGGCCGACGCTGCCAGCACACGCGCCTCGCGCCTGGCTTGCGCAGCTGCATCATCCAGTGCTGTGCGCGCCTTCTCATCGAGGCGTGCAAGGTCATCGGGTGCTTCCCGGCCCGCGGCAGCATGCAGGTCGGTCTCGCTGATGGTGTCGGTCACCGCGCCCGCGTCGTCGATATCTCTCACGAAGTGAATCGGCGTTGTACGCGTCCACTTTTTGCTCACGAGCACCAGCCGTCGTTCGGCCCGCGTCGCAGCGACATAGAACAGCCGCCGCTCTTCGTCGTCGTCTCGCTCGGCCTCGCTGCGGTCATCGCCGGGCCGTTCGATCATGCCGTCGGGCAAGGGCACTTCGTTACGCGAGTTTCCACGCGTCGGGAAGCCGTTGGGCGAGTTGATGCGCACCACGATTGCCGTATCAAACTCCAAACCCTTGGAGCCGTGGGCGGTCATCAGCCGCACCGCGCCCGCTCCGGCGCCGGTGTCTTCGTCGTCGCGATGCAGCGCATCCTCGCCGGTCGCTCGGCCCATGCCGCGCTCATCTTCATCGAGATCATCGAGGTGCGCGACCAGCGCACCAAGATCGCCCGGCTGTTCAAGCCGCGGCTGCAGCTGCCGCGCGAATCGAACAGCGGTCACGATGTTGCGGAGACGCTGCGATCGCTCGGTGCCCGAGAGCAACTCGGCGTGCGCGAGGTCGGCCCGGCGTGTGATCTCGAAGACAGCATCCGCTGCCGACGCATCCGCAGCGAACGCTGCCAGTTCATCGTGGAGATCACCGAAACGGCGCACGGCCGCGGCGGTGTCGGCCTCATCGACGTCGAGTGTGCGCAGCCATGTTGCGACCGGCGTGCCGCTGGCGTTCTTGTATTGCTTCTCCCAGTCGCTCACGACCATCGGCGGGATCGAGATCGGCGGGCGCCGCAGCAGCCGCCGCGCGTCGTACCACGCTGCGGGATCGACAAGCAGCTTCACCCACGCGAGCAGGTCCTGCACGCCGGGGTCGTCGGTGATGCTCCGCTTCGCGGCGCGCGAATACGGGATGCCCGCGATCTCCATCGCGGTTGCGATGCGGTCGAGATCGGTGTGGCCGTGCGCGATGACGCCGAAGCTCGACCAGTCCTTGCCCGCGGCATGTTCGCGCAGCAAGAACGACACGGTCGGCTCGGCGACCTGCATCTCGTTGTTGCCCCATATCGCGGTGACGCCGGTGTCGAGCGCATCGTCGTCGTCGCGTCCGCTGCGGAGCGTCTTCCCGGGCTCGAAGCGATGCGTTGCGCGCGCGATCACGGCGCTCGATGCGTCGACGATCGCCGCGGTTGAGCGGTAATTGATATCGAGCGGCACGGTCGTTGTGCAGGGCCACATGCGCGCAAAGCGGTCGAAGGCGAGATCGTCAGCGCCGCGGAACCGGTAGATGGCTTGGTCGTCGTCGCCGACGACGCACAGGTCGGGGTGGCGCTCGGGCGGGCAGAGCAGCCGGAGCAGCTCGATCTGCGCGACGTTGACGTCCTGAAATTCGTCGACCAGCACGTGCCGCATGTCGGACCGGATGATGGAAGCGATCGGCGGGTCGTCGCGCAGCAAGCGCACAGGCGCGGTGATGAGCTGATCGAGCGTGATCCAGTTGCGTTCGAGGCAGCCGCGTGCGAAGGCATCGGCGATGCGCACGTGCATGGCAAAGGCCTGTTGCTGCTGGCGTTCGGCGATGGCTTCGTCGCGATCGTCGCCGGTGAACGATTCGATGGGCGGCTCGCTCGCCAGTGTGTCGGCCCATCGCTGCGCATGTTCGGCTGCGGTCGTTGGCTCGATGGCGTGCTCGGCGAGCTTCGAGATCGTCCGCCATGCCTCGTCGACGACGAGATCGGCATCGAGCGCGCGCGAGGCTTCTGCATCGTTCGCGACGATCTCGCGGAGCAGTCGCCGTCGCTGCGCGGAGTCGATGATGGTGGGGGCGCGGGTGTAGCCGAGTCGGTCGCGGTAGCGTTGGATGAGCCGCCAGCCGAAGCTATGGAATGTGCCTGCGCGCACGCCGACGGCCCCGACCAGTTGCTGCACGCGTTGTTCGAGTTCGCGCGCAGCGTTGTTGGTGAACGTGAGCGCCACGATGCTCTCGGGGTCGGCGTTGCACGCGGCGATGAGGTGGGCAGCCCGACGCGTGAGCACGCGCGTCTTGCCGGTGCCGGGTCCGGCGAGCACGATCATTGGGCCGTCTTGATGCGTGACGGCCCGCCGCTGGGCATCGTTGAGGCCGTCGAGAATGGCGTCGGGCGTGCTGGTGAACAGGTCGGTCACGGTTCGTCGCCGGTGGCTTCCTGCTCGGGCTGTTGCTTCATGTAGAGGTGGATAGCGGTGCTGCGGTAGACGTGCGTTTCGGGTCCGACGGCGCCGGCCATATCGAGCGAGACATCGATGAGCGGCGAGCCTTCGCCATCGGCGCGGTGGACGAACGGCCACGGCGTGCGCAGCGTGGCGAACCCCGTGTCGTCGAGCCGCTGAATGAGCCGCTCGAACTGAAGTTTGACGCGAGGCCAGCCGGCCGGGTCGTTGACGAGCGCATACGGCGGGTCGAAGAAGACGAGGTGTGTGCCGGGTGTGCATCGGCTGAGTGCGCCCGGGCCGAGCGCATCACCCTGAACGATCTCGCACCGGTCGGCGACGCCCAGCTTGTCGGCGTTGCGCTGCAGCGTTGCGGCGACGCGGCGGTCGCGCTCGACCATGACGGCGTGCGCAGCTCCTCGGCTCACGGCTTCGAGGCCGATGGTGCCGACGCCGGCGAAGCCGTCGAAGATGCGTTCACCCTCGAAGTGGCCGCGGAGTAGGTTGAAGAGTGCTGTGCGCACGCGGTCGGGCATGGGCCGCGTGGTGCTGCCGGCCGGTGGGCTTTCGAGATTCCGCCGTTTGAGTTCGCCTGCGATGATGCGCACGAGGAGAGGATACGCGGAAGAGTGGTGATAAAAGAGAAAGCGGCACGCGGGGTTTAACCCGACGTGCCGGCCTGTCTCTCGGCTGGTTGTCGCTGCCGAGCAGCGCTGGTTCGCGGTCGGTGGTCAGTCGATCATGTCATCGATGCTGAACGTCTCGATGGGTGGTGTTTCGAGGCCGGTGACGACGCTCCAGAAGGGTTCGCCCTGGCCGTCGTCGTACCAGGCTCGGAACTGGCCGGCGTTGTCTTCGGCGTAGACGTCGAGCAGCGGGCCGCCAACGAAGATGGTGCGGTGCAGGATGAGCAGCTCGTCGCTGGTGTATTCCTGCTCGGCTGAGACGCCGACGAGCGCATCGACGAGCCGGCCGAAGAGGCGATGGTCTTCGCGGACGAGCACGTCGGCATCGTGCCAGATGAAGTAGCGGAACTTGCTGGCCGGTCGATGGCGGAAGGTGTGGCGGCTGCGGAGGAGCGAGGTGACGCCGCTGGCGCCCTCGATGCGGCGATCGAGGTTGACGCCGGGCAGGGCTCGCTCCAGCTGGTAGCAGAAGGATTCGAGGTCGGTGATGTGCCGGCCGTAGAACGGGCAGACCTCGCTATCTCGGAGCCCGCCGAGGAACTGGGTGAGGGCGGCTGCGAAATGCACCCGGTGCCTCGCGCGGTCGGACCAGGCGACGAGGTGGTTCTCGTCGAGCATCTGGGTGACCGTGGGCTCCCAGTCGAGTGCCCGAAATGGGGCTTCGAGTTGGCGTGATAATGCTGACATCGGGCTCCGGGTCCGACTTGGCGTTCTTCGACATGTCTGCAAAGACATCCGGCCCCCGGGCGATCGGGTCGCTGCGAAACGACACCACCGAAACCGAACGGATAGACCTCTCTGCAATCTCCAGTGGGGCTGGGCGGGCGAGCCGCGGCCCCCATCTCCGAAGCAGAGTTTGCGCTGGGTTTGCGGTAATGCCAGTCTCCGACAAGGTTTGTTCCGGTTGTGCGG
>JBCCQU010000184.1:0-5318 GCA_039208875.1 Planctomycetota bacterium | reverse complement strand
CCGCGCCGTCAAGTCCGTCCTGCGCGTCGCCGGCCGCCTGAAGCGTGGCGAGCCGTCGCCGATCGCCTTCGCAGAGCCACCGCAGCGGGCTAACCGATGGCCGCCCGTGGCCTACGCCACGCCGTGAAATGCCTAGAATATGGACCGCGCGCGAGGTTTCCGCCGGCGCGATGCTTGTGAGGTGCCATGGCCGACGACGCGACAAACAACTCATCCGAGAAGCAGCCCGAAAGCAAGCCCGCTGCATCGACATCCGCCAACAGCGACTACGGCTCCGAGCAGATCAAGGTGCTCGAGGGCCTCGAGGCTGTCCGCAAGCGTCCCGGCATGTACATCGGCGGCACGGGTCTCAACGCGCTGCACCACCTTGTCTACGAAGTTGTCGATAACTCCATCGACGAAGCCATGGCCGGCCACGCGACCACCGTCTCGGTGAAGGTCGAGGCCGACGGCTCGGTCACCGTCGTCGACGACGGCCGAGGCATCCCCGTCGAGCCGATGCGGCACGAGGACCCGCAGCTCGACGGCAAGGCTGCGGTCGAGGTCGTCATGACCAAGCTGCACGCGGGCGGCAAGTTCGGTCAAGAAGGCTCGGCGTACAAAGTCTCGGGCGGTCTGCACGGCGTCGGCGTCTCGTGCGTCAACGCGCTTTCCGATCGCTGCGAGGTCGAGGTCTATCGCGACGGCCAGGTGCACCGCATCGTCTTCGAACGCGGCGTCGTCACCGAGCCCGTGCGCGTCGTCGGCCCGATCCCAGACGGCGCCGAACGCCAGCGCGGCACAGCTGTCATCTTCCACCCGGATCCGGAGATCTTCCCGGATACGACGTTCAACTTCCAGACGCTTTCGACGCGGCTGCGCGAGCTGGCGTATCTCAACCCCGGCGTCACCATCAAGCTGACCGACGAGCGTGTCGGGGCGGACGGCAAGCCCAAGTCCGCGACGTTCAAAGCTGAGAACGGCCTGCTCGAATACGTCGATCACCTGATGAGCGGCAAGAATGCTGTCTCATCGCCGGTCTATCTGCACAAAGAGGACGAGCCACGCAGCATGATCTGCGAGGTCGCGCTGCAGTACCACGAGGGCTACAACGAGACGCTCCTCACGTTCGCCAACAACATCAACAACGTCGACGGCGGCACGCACGGCCAAGGCTTCAAGGTCGCGCTCACCCGCACCCTCAACGGCTATGCGCGCAAGGCCGGCCTCATCCGCGAGAAGGACCCGACGCCGACCGGCGAGGATCTCCGCGAAGGCCTCATCGCCATCGTCTCCGTCAAGCTGCCCGACCCGACGTTCAACAACCAGCCCAAGGAGAAGCTGCTGAACCCGGAGATCGAGGGCTTCGTTTCCTCGGCGGTGTCCGAGGCACTCGATACCTGGCTCGAAGAACACCCCGGCGAGGCCAAGAAGCTCGCGCAGAAGGGCGTCGTCGCAGCACAAGCCCGCGAGGCTGCACGCAAAGCACGCGAACTCACCCGACGCAAGACGGCGCTCGAGTCGGGCTCGATGCCGCACAAGCTCCGCGACTGCAAGACCAAAGACGTGGAACGGTCCGAGCTGTTCCTGGTCGAGGGTGATTCGGCCGGCGGCAGCGCGACGCAGGGCCGCGACGTGGACACGCAGGCCATCCTGCCGCTGCGCGGCAAGCTGCTCAACGTTGAGAAGGCGCGCATCGATCGTGTGCTCGGCAACGAAGAAATCCGCACGCTGATCTCGGCGCTCCGCACCGGCATCGGCGGTGACTTCGACATCAGCCGGCTCCGCTACGGCAAGCTCATCATCATGACCGACGCCGATGTCGACGGCAGCCATATCCGCACGCTGCTGCTGACGTTCCTGTTCAGGCAGATGCCCGAGCTGATCCGTCGCGGCCGGGTGTACGTCGCCCAGCCGCCGCTTTACGAGATCGCGCGCGGCTCCGGCAAGCGGCGCACCAGCCGCTACGTCATCAACGAGAAGAGCCTCGCCGACACACTCACCGAGCTGGGGCTTGAGGGTGCAGCGCTCGTCATCCGCGACATCGCTGCGCCGTCCGACGATCCGGCAGCTATCGACGGTGCCGAGCCGACCGAGGTTGCGCGCATCGAAGGCGACGATCTGCGGCGAGTGATTCAGCATCTGCGTCGATTGCATGAGCTCGTCGAGATCGCCGAGCGCCGAGGCGTACGATTTATCGATCTGCTGGCCACGCGGTCCGACGATCCGAGCGGCGAAGGCAAGCTACCGACGCACCGCGTGACTTGGCGAGGGACGGATCGCTTCGCGTGGAGCGAAGAAGCTGCGCTTGCGATCGTCGAGGCTGAGGATCTGCGACTGACCGATGAAGCAATCGAAGCCGCCGACAACGCCGATGCGGACGATTCGTCACCCGCGCCCGAGGCCGCAGCCGAGGCAGGCAGTGAGGTAGCTCCGGCAGCACAAGACGACCGCCCACTCGCGACCATCCGCGAACTGCACGAAAACCGCGAGCTCGATCGCGTCTTTAGCGAGCTTGCATCGGCCGGCCTCTCGATCGATGACTGGGGCTTGGTGCGCGAGGAGTCCGTCACCGGTGAGCGGCTGCCGACACGGTTTGTGTGGGAGACCTCGAAGGCTGCCAAGGCGGCAAGCGACGACACCCAGGCTGATGACACGGGCGACGATGAAGCAGCCGCCGAGACGTCTGCATCTGTGCGCACGGTCGAGGCTGCGAATCTCGCGAGCGTGCTCGATGCGTTGCACGAGATCGGGCGGCGTGGCCTTGAGATCAAGCGGTTCAAGGGGCTGGGCGAGATGGACGCCGAGCAGCTATGGGACACCACAATGGACCCGAGCCGCCGCGTGCTGATGCGTGTGACGTGGGAGCAGGGGCAGGAGGCCGAGTATCTGTTCAGCACGCTGATGGGCGAGCAGGTCGAGCCGCGCCGGCGATTCATCGAGGACCACGCGCTCGAGGTCAAGAACCTCGACGTGTGATGAATGCAGGATCGCCCGGCCCGATAAAGCGACGCGCTTCCTGTGCAACACGACTCGACTCGTTACAGCGCTTGCGTAAGCCGATACCCACCGCACATCCATTTGTGCGGAGCTGCAAGTGCCACCCAATACCTCTCGCAACAAGGTTCGGAACGCCGGTGTCGAAACGGGCGCTCGGCGCAACTCGCTCGGCCTCTCCCCGAGAGAGCTCGAAGCGATGCTCGACAAGCTCGACGCGGGCTCACCGGGCGACGCCGCGAGCAATCGGCTGTTTAGTCGTTGGTCGTACCGCATGGACAACGTGCGGCTCAAGATCACGCACCCGGGCGGCAGCGAGTCCGAGGTCTCGGTTGCGTGCCGCAACCTCTCGGCCGGCGGCATCGGCTTCCTCCACAACACCTACCTGCATCCGGAGTCGAGCGTGGCGGTCATCTTGCCGCACCCCAGCCGCGGCGATGTCGAGCTTGTCGGCTCGGTCGTTCGCTGCCAGCATCGGCAGGGCAAGGTGCACGATGTCGCGGTGCGTTTCCTCGAGCCGATCTCTGTGCGTGAGTTTGTCGGCGAGGAAATCCTCACCGATCAGTACTCGCTCGAATCGATCGATCCCGAGCAATTGCGCGGCAACGTGCTGCACGTCGAGGGCAACGAGCTCGACCGCCGCATTGTGCAGCACTTCCTTCGACCGACCGGCCTTGTGGTGCGTCATGCGGAGACCGGAGCCCAAGGCCTCGAACTTGCGCAGCAACCGTGCGATGTCATCATCCTGAGCGACGAACTGCCAGACATGCCCGGCCCGTCGTTTCTCTCAGCGATTCGCGGCGGCGGGTCGATGGTGCCGACGATCCTCACGGGCACCGAGTCCGGCCCCGATGCTGTGCACGCCGCGAAGATCGCCAAAGCAGACGCTGTGATGGCCAAGCCAATCCGCCAGGATCAGTTGCTCCGCGCGATGGCCGAGTTCCTCACGCTGCCCGATGCCGGCAACGACAGCGACGATGCGCAGGCTGTGTCCGCGAATGCCCAGCACGTCATCGAACGTCTGCACGAGCTCGGCAGCGAACTCAACGGAGCCATCCGCGATAACGACGCTCTGAACTGCTACCTGCTCTGCCAACAAATTCGCAGCCTCGCCCCACGTGCCGGCCTGCGTCGTCTCGTGCCACTGGCCGAGAGCGCTGGAAAGGAAGTGAGTTCCGACATGGGCGTCGAATCGTGCATGACGCAACTGCTCGATCTCGCGATCGAGTGCCAGAGCGCGTCTCTTAATGCTGCTGCTTGACAAGACACGTGGGGAGGCCGACACGAATGAGTCCATCGCGAAGCAAAGCGACAACGACCGCCACAGAGGCTCAGTTTCAGGCCAAACTACGTGCTGAAGATGAGAACGTCAGTGCCGGCTTTAGAATCTACGCCAACCGCATGCGTCGGAGGTACTTCGTCGGCCTCGTCATCCTGTTGCTGCTCGTCGTCTCGTCACACCTTTTGCTGAGTACATCGCTCGCGGCCTCCGACGGCGACGCACGTGATGTCAACCTCGCGGGCCGGCAGCGGATGCTGAGCCAACGCGTTGCCTCCGCCAGCCTGCAGACAGTCGCTGCTCTGCAGCAAAGCGGAGACGCGACCGCAGCGGTTGGAAAACTCGAGACTGCAGCCGATCTCATCTCGACTTCGCACGATGGACTTCGAGCGGCATATGCAGAGGCAGGTCTTGCGACAGAGTTTGATGCGTTGACGCCGGTACTTGAGAAACTCAGTTCGGCTGCCGCCGTGATTGTTGCCGAAGCCGGCGCACCTGATCCGAGTATCGATACGGTGAAGGAAGCCGCACGCAGCATCGCAGCCGAGGCGGAGGTCTTCCTCCCAGCCATGAACGACCTTGTCTTCGAGCTCGACGCCATCAGTGCAGCCAAGCTCGAACGCACCGAGCTTGTTCACCTTCTGCTGCTCGGGCTTGCACTCCTCACGCTGCTCGGCGAGGCGCTGCTGATCTTCGCGCCGACCTCGCGGATCCTCAAGCAGTCGGCATCGCAGATCGACCGCGTGGCAGCCGAGCGTGCCGAGGCACTCGCTCAGAAATCCGATGTGCTCGCAAAGGCCTCTCACGAGCTTCGCACGCCGCTGATGTCGTTGCTCGGCTATGCCGAGATGCTCGGCGATGAGCGTATCTCCGAGAGCCAACGCAACGAGCATGCGCGCGTGCTGCAACGCAGCGGCCGACACCTCATCGGCCTCATCAACGACGTTCTCGAATACTCGCGGCTGCAGTCCGGGGCAATGACGATCCATACCCGCGTCTGTCATCCGGTCGCGATCGTGGCGGACACCGTGTGCGTGTTGCGTGGCTCGGCCGTGGCCAAGGG
>JBCCQU010000183.1:0-5340 GCA_039208875.1 Planctomycetota bacterium | reverse complement strand
CGCAGGGCAAGGAGTACGCCGAGCTTGAGTGGCCGATCGACCTGGCCATCGCTGTGGTTTGGGTCGCGTTCTTCGGCGTGAACTTCTTCGGCACGCTTGCGAAGCGTCGCGAACGCCACATGTACGTCGCGCTGTGGTTCTACATCGCCACGATCGTGACCGTGGCCATGCTGCACGTGTTCAACAACCTTTGGATCCCGGTCGGCGTTGTGCACTGGTTCAACACCGGCGAGACGCCGAGCCTCGAGCTCGTCATGAAGAGCTACCCGGTGTACGCCGGTGCTCAAGACGCGCTGATGCAGTGGTGGTACGGCCACAACGCGGTAGCGTTCTTCCTCACCACGCCATTCCTCGGCCTGATGTATTACTTCCTGCCCAAGGCGGCGGAGCGGCCGGTGTTCAGCTATCGGCTGAGCATCATCCACTTCTGGTCGCTGGTCTTCATCTACATCTGGGCCGGCCCCCACCACTTGCACTACACGGCGCTGCCCGAGTGGGCCAGCACGCTCGGCATGGTGTTCAGCCTCATGCTTTGGATGCCGTCATGGGGCGGCATGATTAACGGCCTGATGACGCTGCGCGGAGCTTGGCACAAGGTCACGACTGATCCTGTCCTGAAGTTCTTCGTCGTCGGAATCACGTTCTACGGCATGGCGACGTTCGAAGGCCCGATGCTCAGCGTCAAGAGCATCAACAGCCTCAGCCACTACACCGACTGGACCATCGCGCACGTGCACTCCGGTGCGCTCGGCTGGAACGGCTTCATGACGTTCGGCATGGCGTATTGGCTGCTGCCGAGACTATTTCAAACGAAGCTGTGGAGCGTCAAGCTCGCGTCGTTCCACTTCTGGATCGCGACCATCGGCATCCTGCTGTACATCATGCCGATTTACGCAGCCGGTGTGACGCAAGGCCTGATGTGGCGGGCGTTCGATGAGTCGGGACGTCTGCTGTATCCGAGCTTTATCGAGACGGTCGTCGAGCTTCTGCCGATGTACTGGATTCGCATCATCGGCGGAGCGCTGTACGTACTCGGCACCGTGCTGGCGGTTGTCAACACGTTCATGACGTGGCGTAATCGGCCGAAGAAGTACGAGCCGCAGATCGCGCAGGCCATGCCGCTCATGAAGAAGGAAAAGGCTCCGAAGGCAGTCAGCCGGCTGAGCCCCGAGTTCAGCGGCCTGGCGCACGCCATCGATCGTGCCAAGCAGATGCAGTGGCACCGCAACTGGGAGCGTTGGCCGATCTTCTTCACGGTGGCGACGATCGTTGGTGTTGCAATCGGAAGCCTCGCCGAGGCGATCCCGATGTTCCTCATCAAGTCGAATGTGCCGACCATCCGCACGGTGCAGCCGTACACGCCGCTCGAGCTTGTCGGCCGCGATGTATACGTCGCAGAGGGCTGCTACAACTGCCACTCGCAAATGATCCGGCCGATGCTGTTCGAGACCGAACGCTACGGCGAGTTCAGCAAGCCGGGTGAGGGCATCTATGACCGGCCGCACCAATGGGGCAGCCGGCGCATCGGACCCGATCTTGCGCGCATCGGCGTGACCAACCCCAACGCCGTGTGGCACTACCGCCACTTCCTGAATCCGCGTGATATCTCGCCTGGCTCGATCATGCCGAGTTATCCGTGGCTGGCTGAGCAAGAGGTCAGATTCGACGAGATCCAATCGCGCGTCGACGCACTCATCATGCTCGGCACGCCGTACGGCGAACTCGCAATCGACGGCAACGCAGCGATCCACGCCCGCCACCAGGCACGCATGATCGCTGAGTCGATCTCGGAGAAGGAAGGCGTCCCGGTCGAAGACCTCGAGGACAAGAAGATCGTCGCTGTGATCGCGTATCTGCAGCGACTCGGGACCGACATCTTCAAGACCGAGGAAGAAGCCCGCGAAGTGCTGCAGATGCCGGCACCGACCGAGCTGGCAGCGGCCGCATTCGAGAACCCAGCCGAAGGAGGCAGCGATGAAGCTCAGTGAACTGATGAGCAGCTTCGATCTGGCGATCTATCCCACGATCGGCCTCTTGGGGTTCACGTTCGCGTTTGTCGTCGCCACGACACGCATCATGGTGCGATCGAAGTCGGAGGTCTCCCATCAAGGCAGCCTGCCGCTGAACGATGGCTCGCTTCGCGACGCTGAACGAGGAGAACGGGCATGACCACTCCTGAATATGGCAATCGCAACGCAGGCGACCTCGCCGAGCTGCCGCCGATTCTGACGATCGAGCAGTTCGAGGCGGAGCATGCGCCGCGCTTGCAGGCAGAAGCGGAAGCCAAGGCACGCGAAGAAGAGCAGCTCCGACAACAGCGCGACGTGCGCGCATTTCCGCCGACGTACTACGAAGAGATCAGGGCCAAGATGGACGCCGAGCCGCCGATGCCCGAGCCGGCATCGAGCAAGGCGACGTACGAAATCCTGGAGCACAACTACGACGGCATTCAGGAGTACGACAATCCGACGCCGGGTTGGTGGTACGCGATGTTCTGGGGCACCGTCGCGTTCAGCATGCTGTACGTCGTGGTGTATCACATGAGCACGCTAGTGCCGACACTGCCTGAACGCCTGGCAAGTGCAGAGCAGGCTGCGCTCGAAGAGCGGTTTGCAGCGCTCGCCGGCTTGCCCGAGGGCGAGGCAAAGATCCTGACGATCATGGCTGAGGACTCGTGGCTTGAGCAGGGCGCCTCGGTCTTCCAAGCGCGGTGCGCGTTGTGCCACACGGCTGAGGGCAACGGGCTGATCGGGCCGAACCTCACCGATGATCGCTACCGCCACGTCACGTCCCTCGTTGAACTGACGACGGTCATCCGCGATGGCACACCGGGCGGCGCGATGCCTTCTCAGGCACAGAATCTCAAGGGCGAAGAGGTGTACCTCGTGTCGGCGTATGTTGCATCGCTCCGAGGGCTCAACCTGCCGACGAACGACGGCGTCAATCCTGATTACACCGGCGTCGAAATTGATCCGTGGCCGATGCTCACCGATGACGGCGACGTCGTGCCGGCACCACCACCAAGCGATGACCGACAAGCAAGTGCGGGCTCGTAGCGACCTGCTTCGTCACCCGCTGGAGTCATTTCGATGACCTCGCTGCTCCAGCCAGATGAACGCGTGCTCTCGACGCTCAACGCCGACGGGTCTCGGCGCTGGCTCGATCCGCGGCATGTGACCGGCTTCTTCCGGAAGCGGCGACAGGTTGTCGGCTGGATACTCATCGCGATCTTCTGCGCACTGCCGTTTGTGCATGTCGGCGGCCGACAGTTCTTCCAGTTCGATATTTTCGCCGGCGAGTTCACGATTTTCGGCTTGGTCCTCGCGCGCAACGACACACTGCTGCTCGCACTATTTGCCATCACCACGGGCATCGCGGTGTTTCTCGCAACGGCGTTGTTCGGCCGAGTCTGGTGCGGCTGGGCGTGTCCGCAGACGGTCTATCTCGAGTTTGTGTTTCGCCCGATCGCCCGGCTCTTTGACGGCAAAGGCCGCAAGGGACTACGAGGCTTCATAAGCAAGATCCCCCGTTCGCTCCGCAATCTGCTGAGATGGGCGCTGGTCGCCGCGATCTGCTTCCACCTCGCGAACACGTTTCTGTCGTATTTTGTCGGTTCCGCGACAGTTTTCGAGTGGTCGCTGAACTGGCCATGGGTCCACCCCGGCGGCTTCTTTTTTGTCGTCTTCGTCACCGGGCTGATGCTGTTCAACTTCGGTTTCTTCCGAGAGCAACTCTGCATCATCGCGTGCCCCTACGGCAGACTGCAATCCGTGTTGCTTGATCGGCAGTCCCTGATCGTCGGGTACGACAAGATCCGTGGCGAGCCACGCGGCAAAAAGCGGCGCGGCAAAGCAAAGACCGCCAAGGGGGAGGACATCTCGCTCCGCGTCGTGGGCACTGCTGACGACGAAACCGTCGGCGATTGCATCGATTGCAACATGTGCACCGCTGTTTGCCCGACAGGTATTGATATCCGCGATGGTCTGCAACTCGAGTGCATCCACTGCGCGCGCTGCATCGACGCGTGCAACGATGTGATGGACCGGCTTGGTCGCGACCGCGGCTTGATCCGCTATTCGTCGGAGTCATCGCTCGCCGGCGAAAGCAAGCGGTTCCTCCGCGCACGCATCGTCGCATATCCCATCGTGCTCGCAATCGTCCTGACGAGCCTGCTCGGGCTGGCCCTCACGCGGGCCGACGCCGATGTGAGGATCATCAGGGAGACAGGCCAGCCTTACCACGTGCTCGGCACCGGCGAAGTCGCAAACCCGATCCGCTTCCGCGTCACCAACCGCACCAGCGAGCCCAAGAACTACGTGCTCACGCCGGGCATGGAGGGGTTCAGGCTCGCGGGCGAGAGCACCGTTGAGGGTGTTGCCAATGGCGAAACGCGCTCGGCCAAATTGCAACTCATCGCAACCACCGATGCCATGCTCTCGCTCGGCAGCACCACCAACGTGCCGATCATCGTGACCGATGGCGAGGGCTTCGAGTCCACACGTTTCTGCAAGTTCATCGCGCCAACCACTCGCGCTCGTTCATCAGTTCCGGGAGGATGACAGTGCCGAATCAAACACAAAGGGCGACTCGACCGCCCGAAGACATCGTCGAACGTCGCAGCAGGCGACGCTGGGTCGCGACCATTGTTGGCCTGCTCGCAATCAACATGGTGGCCTGCATCATCACCATCTACGCAGCGACCACACGCCCAGCGACGATCGAGGACAACTACTACGACCGCGCGCTCAACTGGGACGAGCATCGCGGCATCCTGGCGGAGAACGAAACGCCCTGACGGCTGCCGATATGTTCGCGGACGCATCCATCAGTGACACAGCCGGCGTGATCTTCGCCGTGCTCGCAGCCAGCCTGCTGGGCAGCCTGCATTGCGCGGGCATGTGCGGCGGGCTTGTGCTGTTCGCTGTCGGCTCGGACGGCACATTCAAACGTCGCGCGCGCCTGCACGTTGCGTATCACGGCGGCCGAGGACTTGCCTACATCGCGCTCGGCATCTTCGCGGGCTTGCTCGGAGCAACCGCCGACCTCGCGATAACTTCGGGCGACGGCATCCGAACCTCGGCGATAGTCGCCGGGCTCGGCATGATCACGCTCGGACTCATCACGCTAGCACCGAGCATCGGCCTGCGCGGCGTGCGCGCGCGGTTGCCGGCGCCGATTCGTGCGCTCATCGATGGCATTCATGGCTGGGCGTTCCGGCTGCCCCCCACCGCGCGCGCAGCGAGCGTTGGCATTCTGACGCCGATGCTCCCTTGCGGTTGGCTCTACGCGTTTGTCATCGTGGCGGCGGGCACGGGCAGCATGATCTTCGGCGGCGTCGTG
>JBCCQU010000182.1:0-5363 GCA_039208875.1 Planctomycetota bacterium | reverse complement strand
GGCACGCCCGACCGCGTCATGGCTGACAGCACCATGAAGAATCGCGCCGACTCCTGCGCCAAGATCAGCCCGCGCATCGCCGGCAACCGCCGCACGACCGAGTTCACCGCGGGCACCCAAATCTTCCGACCCAGCACCAGCAGCGTGAACAACACGAGCACGCCGATGCCAAACGCCGCGAGATTGTTCCGCAGCACATCGCTCGCTGTCAGCACCACCTTCGTGATCGCCGGCAGCTCGTCAAACGTCGTCAGGTTCGTCAGCGCCTCGCCGATCTGCGGCACAACCGAGATCAGCATGAACAACACGATCAACACCGAGATCGAGAACACAATCACCGGGTACGCAAGCACGCCGGTCGCCTGCCCGCGCACCGCCATCTGTCGGCGAGCCGCGGTCGCCAGCAGGTCCGCAGCCCCCGCAAGGTCACCCGTCTTCTCCGCTGCCTGATACACAGCCACCGTCACGCTGTCGAAGGCCCGAACCTGTCGGCACGCTTCACTGAAGCTCGATCCCGCCCCGACCAGCTCCCGCATGCGTTCAACGGTGCCCCGCGTCTGCGTCGCAACGACCGACGCTGTGACCTCCAGCGCTTCCACCAGCGGCACGCCGCGACCCAGCAGCATCGAGAGTTGCTGGTGCACCTCGGCCCTGTCCTTCAGCGGCATGTCACCCGGCGCCGTCGCAAGCCAACTCGGCAGCCGCCACGATTTCACGATCACCAGCCGCTCGCGACGCAACCCCTCCGCCAGCGCCCGCTCCGACCGCGCCGAGCGCATGCCGAGCTTCCGCCCGCCGCTCGGCGTAGCCGCAATGAAAAAGAATGCAGCAATGGATGGGCTAGCCCGGCTCACAGCAAGCGATCCTACCGCCGCAACCGCCGCCGGTTGAATAACCGACCAACCACTCGAACGAAACAAGCTGCCCCATCCCTTCTCGGGCCAAACGCTTTGTTCGCCGCGGTGCGCACGGCCGGTGCTTGATCCGATGCTGTCTGCCTCCCACAATCGCTCCCCGCTATGGCCGGAGACAAGCATGCGCGCCCTCTACAAGCATCACGCCGACCAAGGTTTGCAGTTCGATCCCGACAGGCCCATCCCCGACGTCGGCCCGCGCGATGCGCTCATCCGCGTCCACAAGGCCGGCATCTGCGGCACCGATCGCCACATCTGGGAATGGGACGACTGGGCCGCGAGCCGCATCCCCGTCGGCATCGTCACCGGCCACGAGTTCGTCGGCCACGTTGAGCGCATCGGTGACGCCGTCACGCGCGTCAAGCCCGGCGATCGAGTCTCCGCCGAGGGTCACATCACCGCCGGCGTCGATTACAACAGCCGCACAGGCAATGCGCACATCGCACGCGATACCCGAATCGTCGGCGTCGATCGCGACGGCTGCTTCGCCGATTACGTCTCCATGCCAGAAGAAAACCTCTGGCCCGTGCACGAGACCATCCCAGACAACGTCGCCGCCGTCATGGATCCCCTCGGCAACGCTGTGCACACCGTCATGGCTGCCGGCGTCAGCGCCAAGTCAGTCCTCATCTCCGGCGTCGGCATCATCGGCCTCATGGCCGTCACCGTCGCCAAAGCCGCCGGCGCAAGCCGTATCTACTGCACAGATATCAATCTTCCGCGCCTCGAACTCGCCAAGCGGCTCGGAGCGGTCGAAGCCTTCGATGCCCGCGAAGGCAAAGACTGGATCGACCAGATCAAGCGCGAAACCCGCGGCGAGGGCGTCGACGTGCTCCTCGAAATGTCCGGCGCCTCGGCAGCCATGGACGACGGCTTCCATGCGCTCCGCAACGGCGGTCGCGCCGCACTGCTCGGCCTGCTCGCCAAGAGCCCGACGTTCGATTTCAACAAGCACATCATCTTCAAGGGCTGCACGGTCTTCGGCATCAATGGCCGGCGCATGTTCGAGACCTGGTATCAGATGGAAGAGCTGCTGCTGTCCGGCCGGCTCGAGCTCGACGAGATCATCACCCACGAGTTCAAGCTCGAGCAGTACGAGCGAGCCTTCGAAACCATGATCTCCGGCGAAGGCATCAAGGTCGTCCTCGACGTCACCTGATCAGCACGATCCGGGAACGAGCCCGCAGCGGCATACAGCGAATGGCGCCTTTGCGAGCCGGGAGCGCGAGCGACCGGTTGCCTTCTGTCTTTGGTGGCACCGGTCTCCAGACCGGTGCGATTCCGATCTGCCACCAAACTTCGACTAGGTCATTTCATCTATACTGTGTCAATGCTGCGCCCCGAAGTTCCTGATTGGCCACTGTCCAAGCGTCTGGCCTGGGTCGCAGCCTTCCGCCGGGCCGTCGCCGCCAACATCGAGCCGCTGGCCGCCGAGGTCCAGGCCGACACCGGCAAACCGGTCTGGCAAACCATCGCGAGCGATCTCCTCCCGCTGCTGGCCGCCTGCAAATGGCACGAACGCCGAGCCAAGAAGGTCCTCCGGCCGCGAGGTCTCAAGGGCCGCCCACTGTGGCTCGCGTCAACAAAGCCAGTAGAAACACGGGCTCCGGTCGGCTCCGTGGCCATCATCGCCACCTGGAATTACCCCTTGCAATTGCTGGGTGTGCAGCTCGTGCAAGCCCTCGTCGCCGGCAACAGCGTCACCGTCAAGCCGAGCGAGCGCGCCCCGCGATCGCAGGCCATGCTGCTTGAGCTCGCTCAGGCACCCAGCGATCGTCGGCGTTTGCCAGCCGGTGCGCTCAGCGTGGTCGATGCCACCCGCGAGGCCGGCGAGGCACTGCTGCGTGACAACAACTTCGATCATGTGGTGTTCACCGGCTCCACCGGCGTGGGCCGCGAGATCGCCCAAGCACTCGCGCCGTCGCTGACGCCGAGCACGCTGGAGCTGTCCGGTCGCGACTCGGCGTTCGTGCTGGCCGATGCCGATTGCAAGCGGGCCGCCGCAGCCCTCTGGCAGGCCCTCACCGTCAACGCCGGCCAGACCTGCATGGCACCCCGCCGCGTCCTGGTCGAGCGGTCGGCACTCGCCGCCTTCGAGCAGGCCTTGGCGCCGTTCGCTGCCGGCGCTCGGCCCGTCCGGCTTATCGACGCCGCCGCCGCCTCCCGCACCTTCAGCCTGTGCGAACAAGCCATAGCGGCAGGCGGCCGCTCGCTGTCCGGTCTCGCAGAGCCGCCCGTCGGCCGCGACCTACGCCCGCTGGCCATCGTAGATTGCCCGGCCGATGCCGATCTTGTCGCCGGCGAGCACTTCGGCCCGGCCTTCGCTGTCGTGCCGGTCGATAGCGTCGACCAAGCGATCGACATCCATCGCCGATGCGATCAGCACCTCGCGACCAGCATCTTCACGCGAAGCAATCGGCGTGCGCGCAGCCTCGCGCCCCGGCTCGGCGTGGCTGCTGTCACGGTCAACGACTGCGTGCTGCCCACCGCCCATCCCGCGGTGCCCGTCGGCGGCATCGGTGCCAGCGGCTGGGGCCATTCGCAGGGCGAGCAGGGCCTGCGCGCGGTCACCCACGCCGTCACTGTCAGTCGCACAGGTGCGATCCGCCCGCCGGCCGATCCGCCTTCACCGGCCCGCGCGCAGCAGATGGCGCGGGCCGCCCGCTTCCTCTATGGCGGGCATCGCGGCAAGAAGCTGTCCTCGCCGCGGCCCGCGTCTCAGCCCGCGACCACCAGCGCCGAGCAGCCGCCGCAAGCACCGGTCACGTCTGCATCCGATCCAGCACCATCCACCGAAACCGCCAACTCCAGCGGAGGCCTCGCGTGATTCAGTCCGCCAACCAAGCCACAGCCCAGGGCAAGCACATCGTCATCGTCGGCGGCGGCCTCGCGGGCATCGCCTCCGCGGTCGAGCTCGCCTCGCACGGCTTCCGCGTGACCGTCGTCGAAAAGAACAACCACTTCGGCGGCAAGCTCAACGTCTTCGAGGAGTCGGGCTACTCGTTCGACATGGGCCCAACGATCATCACCATGCCGCAGGTCTTCCGTGGCATCGTCAAGCGATCCGGCCGCAAGCCCGAGGACTACGCCGAGCTGATCAATCTCGATCCGCAGTGGCGCTGCTTCTACGAAGACGGCGCCGTGCTCGATCTCGCAGCCGGGCTCGATGCCATGATCGCCCGGCTCAACGCGCAGTTTCCCGGCACCGACGCAGCCGACGGTTTCACGAGCTTCGTCGAGTACGCCCGCCGCATGTTCCGCCTCAGCGAGAAGGTCTTCTTCTACAAGGACCTCGGCGGCATCGCCGACATGATGCGCAAGCCGAGCACCGATCCGTCCGTGCTGTCCGATGTCATGGCCATGCGGCTGCACTCCACTGTCGGCCACACCGTGCACAAGCACATCGCCGAGCCGCATGTGCAACAGCTGTGCGAACACTTCCTGCAGTACGTCGGCTCCAGCCCGTTCCTGTCGCCCGCGATTCTGTCGCTCATCGCATCCGCCCAGGTCGATCAGGGCTGTTGGTACGCCATGGGCGGCACACGCATGATCGGCCGCTCGCTCGCCAAGATCGCCGGCGAGCAGGGCACCGAGCTCATCACCGGCCACAGCGTCACCCGCATCATCGAGAGCGGCGGCCGGGCCACCGGCGTCGAGCTCGACGACGGCCGAACCATCACCGCCGATGCGGTCGTGTCCAACTGCGATGTGCAGCGCACGCTGAGCGGGCTCGTCGGCACCAGCGGCGCGCGGTCGGCACAGGCCGATGTCGCCAAGAAGTACGTCCCCGCGTGCTCCGGTCTCGTGCTGTACCTCGGCCTCGATCGCCAATACGACCATCTCGCCCACCACAACTTCCTGTTCAGCGGCGACAGCACAGCCGAATTCGACGACATCTATCACAAGGGCATCCCGGCCCGCGATCCAACGCTGTACATCGCCGCACCCAGCCGCACCGACCGCACGCAGGCGCCCGAAGGCGGCGAAGCGCTGTATGTGCTCATCCACACGGCGTACCTCCGCGATGGCCATCGCTGGGAGACCGAGCCCGGCACGCCCGGCCCCACGCTCGATGACTACAAGCCCGTGGTCATGGACAAGCTCCGCCGCTTCGGCATGCCGGATATCGACGAGCACATCGTGGTGGATCGCTTCCTCACGCCGCAAGGCATCGAGCGGATGTACAACGCCGAGGGCGGCGCGATCTACGGGCTCGCAAGCCACGGCAAGCTGGCCGGCGGCTTCAAGCCGCGCAACCGCTCCAAGACGCTCCGCGGCCTCTATCTCGCCGGCGGCAGCGTCAACCCCGGCCCCGGCATGCCCATGGTCCTTATGAGCGGCGTCACCGCGGCAAGATCCGTCTGCGAGGACTTCGGCGTCTCCACCATCGATAGCCCCTTGCCCGTTCGCGAGGACGGCGACACGCCGGTCACCGCGGCAGCCACCTCG
>JBCCQU010000181.1:0-5382 GCA_039208875.1 Planctomycetota bacterium | reverse complement strand
GAAGATGCCGTGCTCATACGCCTCAGCGATCGCCTTCTCGAGCACGTCCGCCTGGTGGTAATACTCGCCGCGGATGAAGATGTACGCCCGGTCCAGCTTGCACGCGTAGCAGCACATCGCGATGCCTTCGAGCACCATGTGCGGGTCGAAGTCCATCAGCATGCGATCCTTGAACGTGCCCGGCTCCGACTCGTCAGCATTGATCGCCAGGTAGCGATGCACGCCGTCCTCGCCCGGCACCTGCCCCTCTTCCATCGGCGGCAGGAAGGTCCACTTCACGCCGGTCGGGAAGCCCGCACCCCCGCGGCCGCGCAGCACCGACTTCTTCACCTCAGCCGTCACCTCGTCCGGCGTCATGGTCAGGGCCTTGCGCAGCCCCTCGTAGCCGCCCGTCTTGACGTACTCGTCGTACGACACAATGTGGCGGTCCTTGATGTCGCCATACGGCGGCGTCGGGATCCGCTTGCACAACACATGCTCGGGGGTGCCGTCATACTTGGCTTTGGGCACGGTCAGCTCCGGTGGTACTGCACCCGACGCTCAGCCAGGTGGGGTATTCGCACTAATTCAGCCGGTCTCGGCGTATCGATCGCTTCGGCCTGCGATTCAATGCAGATGCTAGGCCTTGCGCGCTGCCCACCCACCATCGCCGTCATCTTCAGCAACCCGACCTATCCGGAATACGCTTCCGCTGCCACCTCCTCCGTTCATCCGCGGCCCGCCGTACAGTCACCGCGTGCCCGACCGCCGCCCTCGGCCAAGCGAACCCCAGAGCCCGGTGTATCCCGAGGCTGTCGATCGCCTGATCGCCCATCTCTCGGCCCTGCCCGGCATCGGTCGCCGTTCGGCCGAGCGGCTTGCCTTCCACCTGCTCAAGGCCGACACCGATGCCGCGATGGCCCTCGCCAAGGCCGTCGCCGATGTCAAACGCACTGTGCACCACTGCCCCGTCTGCATGAATCTCACCGACGTCGGCCGAGAGATGTGCGGCGTCTGCGACGACCCCCGCCGAGACCGCTCCACCGTGCTCGTCGTCGAACAGCCCAAAGACCTCATCGCACTCGAACAAACCGGCATGTACCGTGGGCTCTATCACGTGCTGATGGGTCGGCTCAGCCCGCTCGACGGCATCGGCCCCGAAGAGCTCGCCATCGACTCGCTGCTGGCTCGCGTCGATGACCCGAGCCGGAATCCCGGAGGCGAGCCCGTCGCCGAGGTCATCCTCGGGCTCAATCCCACGCTCGAGGGCGACGGCACAGCCCTGTTCCTCCGGCAAGAGCTCAGCCGCCGAGGCGTCCGCGTCACGCGACTGGCCCGAGGCCTGCCGACCGGTGGCCAGCTCGAATACGCCAACAAGGCCGTGCTGGCCGACGCCATCGAGGGCCGGCGGTCCATGGACTGAGCCGTCTTACGGCCCAAAAGACTCTCGCTTCCCGACCTCGGTGACCGTTGCAGTGCAAATCCTGCGCCAATTCTGCGACATCCGCGTGCCCGGCCTCCGATACATAAGGATACTGAACGGCGGAGCCGCGATGCGTTTCGAGACCTCACAAGCCATGAAGCTCGGCCAGCAGATGAAGCTGGCCCCCCGGGTCATCCAATCCATGGAGATCCTGCAGATGCCCCTCGCCCAGCTCGAGGAGCGCATCTCCGAGGAGCTCGGCTCCAACCCCGTGCTCGATCTCGCCGAGCCCGGTTCCGGCGACGCCGGCTTCGAGCACGATCTCGACCTTGAGACCTCCGGCACACACGCCGAGGGCATCGAGGCCCGCGACGACTTCCGCCGCCTCGACGACTACCAGGCCGACAACCCCGACGCCGCTGCCAACGAGTTCGGTGCCGACAACCTCGTCGATGGCCGATCGCGGTTCGACGAGATCCCCGGCGTGCGCACGGTCGAGGCACGCATGGCCCGCTCGGCCGACAGCGACGGCGACTTCAAGGCCGATGCCATGGCCACCGCCGTCGCGCGGTCCGCATCGCTCGACGACCAGCTCCTCGATCAATGGCGGCTCGCCGATGTCGACGAGTCGCTGCGTGTGCCCGGCGAGATCATCATCGGCTTCCTCGATGAGGACGGCTATCTGCGGGTGCCGCTCGAAGAAGTGGCCGACAAAGCACCGCGCGATGCCGGCGAACTGCCGATCGAAACCCTCGAACGCGCGCTCACAGCGGTGCAGTTGTTCCTTGAGCCGCCCGGCGTTGCTGCGCGTGATGCCCGCGAGTGCCTGCTGCTGCAGCTCGATGCGCTCGAAGCCGGCGAGGGCTGGGATAGCGAGCTGGACCGGGCCGACACGCTCCGCGTTGCGCGCACGCTGGTGGATGTCCATCTCGATGATCTGATCAACAATCGATTGCCGAAGATTGCCGATCGCTCGGGGCTCGGGCTCGACGACATCAAGGCCGGCCTCATGGCGCTGCGTCGGCTGAGCCTCGCGCCGGCCCGGCGATTGGTCAGCGAGCCGGTGCAAGCCATCGTGCCCGATGCCATCGTGGAGTACGACGACGAGGCCGATCGCTACGTCGCGTACATCAACGACAAGCAATTGCCGAATCTGCAGATCAACAAGGCATACGCCGACCTTGTGCGCGCCGACGATCAGAGCCAGCGTGACAAGGACTTTGTGCGCACGAATCTGTCCAACGCGCAGTGGCTCATCGATGCGGTCGACCAACGCAAGCGCACGCTGCAGCGGGTGCTGAATGTCGTGGTCGATGCGCAGCGCGAGGTGTTTGACTACGGCCCCGAGGCAATCCGTCCGCTGCCGATGACGCAGGTGGCCGAGGAACTGGGCATCCATGTCGCGACGGTCAGCCGGGCAGTGGCCGACAAGCACCTGATGACGCCGCGCGGCGTGCTGCCGCTGCGTCGGTTCTTCACCGGCGGCACCGAGACCGAGTCGGGCGAAGAGATCAGTTGGGAAGCTGTGAAGGCGGCGCTGCAGGAAGTCGTCGATAACGAGAACAAGGCCAAGCCCATGAGCGACGAAGCGCTCGCCAAGGCCATGAAGGAACGCGGCGTCGACATCGCGCGGCGGACCGTGGCCAAGTATCGCGCGCAGCTTGGCATTCCGTCAGCGCGCCTCCGCCGCGAGTATTAGCAGCACAACTGACTATTGAGAGCTTGCATCCGTGGGCACCGCGGCCGCTGTGCGCGCTCGCAGCGGGTTGTTGGCCGGCACGATGAGCTTGGCAAACCAGTGCGCGCGCAT
Organism: Planctomycetota bacterium; assembly: GCA_039208875.1. Lineage (GTDB taxonomy): Bacteria > Planctomycetota > Phycisphaerae > Phycisphaerales > UBA1924 > JBCCQU01. The sequence continues at coordinate 2,170 of JBCCQU010000181.1, read as the reverse complement.
GAACAACACTCCAACGATGCCGACCCCGCCGAGCATCGCGATCGTCCAGCCGATGAGGTCGATGCCGTCGAAGAAGTTGAACGTGCCGAAGACAACATCGGCCAGCACGATGAACCACTGGATGCCGATGCCGAGTGCAGCGAATGCAAGCAGGAACGCGAAGATGCGCACGCCGACCGCGACCAAGCTGCGCGCGCTCGCCACGGCTGCGAGCCCGGCCGGTTGGCCTTTGCGGCGTGGTGGGGCACCCATGAACTCGGGCGGCAGTTGCAGGCCGCACTCGGGGCAGCGTGGCTCGACAAGGTCTTGCAGTTGATAGCCGCAACTCGGGCACGGCACCTTGCCGGGCACTTTGATCAACTTCCGTGCAATCCATGGCGAGAGCCACCACGGCACACCAAACACGATCGCGCTGATCGTCGGGAACGACACCCCGAAAATCACGACTTCCCACGGGAACCAGCGGAACGTCCGGTTGGCATCGGTCGCGATGGCTATAGCTTCGATGGCAATGCCCACGAGCGTGCCGACAGAGATCACGAGGATGATGAAGTACAGCGCAGCAAGCGTCAGCCGCAGCACCATGACGGCTGTCAGCCGACGACGAACAACCTCGGACGGTCCCGGCACCATGCGTGCAGGCTATCGCTTCGCGGCCGTGAGCCGCAGGCCGCACTCCGGGCACACGTCGGGGTAGGTCTTGCCGAGTGTGTAGCGGCACTTCGGGCATGCCGGAGAACTCGGCAGCCGCACCAACAAGCGGCTGATTGGTTGGCGAAAGAACATGCACGCAATCGCGATCACGAGCCAGAACAGGATGACGCCGATGTCAACGGCATACCTCGAGGCTACTGCGAAGGTCGATGTGGCCGCGGCAACGCTGTAGTCAGCAAGTGCCAGTTGCATCGTTGTGCTGAGTCGAATGAAGGCGTAGCCGGCAGCGACCACGCCGACAATCGGCAGGCAAGCGGCCACGACACTTCGAGCTACGAGCACGCTTGCGATGTCGGGTCGCATTTCAGCCATCGTTGCTTCCGGTCAATCGTCTTTCGTCTTACTCGATTATTCGTCGTTGTCGGCGGGGCCGGTCAGCCGCAGGCCGCATTCCGGGCAAAAGCGAGACGTGCGTTGGGGAATGGGATATTGGCAGGCTGGACACAGATCGACGCGTGTGGCTTTGATGAGTTTGCGGCTGATCGCGTGACGCTTCAACACCGCTGTCACCAGTACGCCAATAGGGATGAGTAGAGTGGCGGCACTCATGAGGTCTTCGCTCACCGCGTAATACAAAAAGCTCCACGTGTATTCGAGCGCGAGCAACGTGCCGAAGATGGCGATCGCTGCCGCGACCAGGTTTCGGCTCAGCCGCAGCAGTTGCCGATCGTCCACCATGTGCCGGTCATCTTCAGCCATTGCCTATCGCCCCGTCGCTGTTGCCTCACTCAGTGCCCGAACAGGTTCTTCTCGCCGAACATGCCGGCCTTCTCGAAGTGCTCCAGCGCATCGTCGACCGACGGGAACACCTTGGTCGCGGTCTCGGTGATGAACGGCGACGGCGCCTTCTTCGGCTTCCATACCACGTACACATCCTTGGTGTGCTCCCACGCGTGCTGCAGCTCGCGCTCCACGCCGCTGGAGAGGCCGGGCACGCCGCCGGGCAGTTCGGGCACGTACGAGCAGATCATGTCGGCCTGATCGATGAGCTTGAAGTCACGCATGTAGATCTGGCCATCGATGTCGCCGGCGATATCGAGCACCTGCCGCACGCTCACGCGGATCGGATCGGCATCGGCCTTCGAGCCGCCGAACGTGTGCGGCTTGACGTCGAGGTAGCTATCAACGTCGCCATTCTTGGCGGCCTCGAGCGCGCGATCGAGCAGCAGCTTCTCGTCGACATCACCGGGATCGAACGTGACGAAGTGTTCAGCAAGCTGCGCACGGAAGTGGTCGATCTCGGCCAGCACGTCCGGCATGTCAACGACGTGGCTCATCGGGAAGCTCGGATACACCTTCATGAGGCCCGGGCGACAGATCAGCCGGAACATGGTGCGTGTCGTGTCGGCGTGTCGGCCGCGGCTGACGATGTAGAACTGGCTGCCCTTGATCGACTTGGCCATGAGCTCCGTCGCGAGGATCTCTTCCTCGCGCCACACCATGCAGTCCTTCAGCG
>JBCCQU010000180.1:0-5391 GCA_039208875.1 Planctomycetota bacterium | reverse complement strand
TCGCCGTTCTGGTCGCAGGCAGGGTCTTGGTTGTTGAAGGCGATGATCCAGCCATTAAAATCGCCCGGTGTCAGCTCGCCGTCGCCGTTGGTGTCGGCCGGGCAGGTGTTGGCCGCACGAACGGCGAATTCGCCGTGACGCAGGAAGTCTCCTCCACCGTGCCCGAGCACCTCGATGTGCACAAACCGGGACTCCACCGTCGGAAACCTGTAGGCGCGGCACCCTTGCGCGCGTTCAACATCAAATGTAGCGATGAGAGTCGTGCCGCCGTTGCTGAAGTCGGCATCGGAGTCAGCGTACACCGCCATTTCTGTCATGCTCTCGCTGGTGCCCGCGGCCCACAGGCCGAGTGCGTCGATTACGAGTGTGGTACCCACGTCGATGGTGATTGTCTCGCCGAGTTTCCACGACGCCGTTCGGCCGGCTCTGCCCGTTGCTGTTGACCAGCATCATGCCGGTCCCGCTGTTGATGTGACCGGTTGTCGAGACGAACGAGTTGAAGTCGGTTTCCCCGCTAACGTATGGCTGTGAGAGTCTGGACTGATCGAACGTGAACCGGACTGCCCCGAAGGTCGCGTTGAATACTTCTTTATATGTCGTCGTGACGCCTGTCGGCTGAACGATAGAGCCCGGCTAGGGCTGTGCGCTCGCTGTGTGTGCGAGAGATGCTGCGAGCGCAAGAACGGTAGTGTGTGACACTTTCATGGTTGTCTCCTTCAAAGGGGGGTGTTGTAAAAGACCGTCCGTCGCCTACGAAGCGGCGGACGGTCGTGGGTGAAGGAGACCCATCAGGCGCGGCGGCGACGGGTTGCCAGCAGCGCGGCCGGGGCAAGGGCGAGCACGCCAGGCGCGGGGATCGGCTCGCCGAAGATGAAGTCATCCATAACGACGAGGTCGACGCCGTTGCCCTCAAGCCCACCGAGGGCCTCGTTGCCCGAGTAGATGCGGACCGAGGCGACGATCGGCTCGTCGAACGAAACGCCGATGAAGAAGAGCGAGCCGTCGTCGGTCGTGCCGGTCGGCGCATCGAACCGGCCGAGCAGGTTGCCGGCGGCGTCGAAGTAGTCGATAAAGGTCGAGCCGACGATGTCAACATCGCTGAAGACGGCACCGAAACCGGTGGTGGTCGCGGGCTGGTCGCTGCCGGGGACGAAGAAATTCACATCGATGATGTTGCTGCCGAGCGCGGTGAAGAGCCGCTCGGGGCTGAAGGTGGAGAACTGGTTCTCGTAGGCGGGGTTGATGTTGGCGAAGCGGACGCCCTCACTGCTGGCCTTGGTGGCCGAAAGCTGGAAGCCGGTGCCGGGGGTCTCGAACTCGACGCCGCGGGCGCGGGGCGAGAAGTCGGCGTTGAAAAAGTCGCCCGCGAACGGGTTGGGGGCTGAGACGACATCCGGAGCCGCGTCCCAGTTAATCTGCCGGCGGCCCGAGCCCACGCTGCCCGGCTCGTTGGCGTTGAGCTGACCGAGGTCGTTGCGGTACTGATCGACGATGCCGGTCAGGCCGGCTGCATCGACCGACGTTCCGACTCGAATAAGCTGACCGTGGGCGTGGCCCGACAGGGCGGCCAGGGTGACGACGGCGAACGGACGGAGCGTTCTCATTGGAGGTTCCTCGCAAATCGTGTCTGTGCGGCGTGCGGCGGTCGTCTCTGCCGACCCGTCCCGCTGTGCCGCGGTGTGTCTGCCTCCGAGAACGCGGGCCGCTTTCGCCGGGCGCAACGCAATCTGAAAAGAGTCGGATACCCCGATGAACCCCGAACCTCACGACCTCACGGTGCTGCTCAACCGCGGGATCGCGGGCGACCGGAACGCGGCCGATCAGGCGTTCACGTTCGTCTACGACCGGCTGCGGGCGATCGCTGCGGGCCCGGGGGGAGCGGCCAAACCCGACGGCACGATGCACGCCACCGCGCTCGTGCACGAGGTCTTCGCCAAGCTCGTCAAGAGCAACGCCGCGACCATGAACGATCGGCGGCATTTCTTCTCCGTCGCGGCCAAGGCCATGCGGCACATCGCCATTGATCACGCCCGCAAGTCGCTGAGCAAGAAACGCGGCGGCGGGGCCGCCCGTGTCTCGGACACGAACCTCGAGGCTCCAACCGGCAGCGATCCTTTGCAGGTACTCGCGCTCGATGAGGCTCTCAAGGAGCTCTCCGATTTGCACGAGCGGCAGGCTTCTGTGGTTGAGTTGCGCTATTTCGCCGGGCTTTCCGTTCAAGAAGTAGCCGATACGCTGGGCTGTTCGCCCCGGACGGTCGAGCTGGACTGGCGTACGGCGAGGGCATGGCTCCGGACGCGGCTTGGAGAGACCGACCGATGATCCGCGCCCGATACGCACAGGCAGCCGACATCTTCGCCGAGGCGCTCGATCGGCCCGAGCCCGACCGTGAATCGTTCATCGCTGACGCCTGCGAAGGCGACGACGAGTTGCGCAGTACCGTCGAATCCTTGCTCCGCTCCGACGCGGACGCGAGCTTTCTCGATACCCCATACACCCATTACGATTCGGGCGCGATCGAGAATATCGACAGATTGGATCGTGCCGTGGCTGTCGGTCACTATCGCGTCAAAGGTCGCATTGCACTCGGCGGCATGGCGGCAGTGTTGCTTGCCGAGCAAGAGAATCCACACCGCGAGGTTGCGCTCAAGCTACTGTTCCTTGATGGAACCGCGTCGGACACGCTCACCGGCGAAGCGGCGGCACTCGGCAGGCTCCAGCACCCCAACATCGCCCGGGTCTACGAGGCGGGCACGGCCACCGTCACGCTCGATGATGGTGACAGCTTCACCGCGTCGTACATCGCCATGGAGTACATCCAGGGTGTTACGCTCGCAGACTTCGCGACATCGAAGACGCTCGACCGTCGCGACGTCGCAACGCTGTTGCTCAGCATCGCCGGCGCGATCGGACACGCTCACCAGCGCGGCGTTGTCCACCGCGATCTGAAGCCTAGCAACATTCTCGTCGACCACGATGGCGGCCCACACATCATTGACTTCGGCGTCGGAATCGTCCGCGACGGTAACACGTCGAGCACCGCGAGCAGCCTCGCGGGCACAATCTCATACATGGCACCAGAGCAGTTGCTCGGACAGCTCGACCGCATTGATACGCGGGCGGACATCTTTGCGCTCGGTGCGATCGGCTATGAGCTTATCGCGGGCAAGCCGCTGCACGCCGGGGTGGAGCACCTCGATGACGCGGTGATGGCGAGGATCGTCGAGTCCTCACCAGCAGCAGGGGCGACCTTCCGCGCGCAAGCGGGAGGGCAATTGGCGCGCGTGCTGAGGCGAGCGACAGAGCCCAGCCTTGATCGACGATACCAGTCGGCGAGTGAGTTTGCAGAGGATCTGCGGCGTGTGATTGATGGAAGGCCGCTCGACGCAGATGACGCGTCGGCGGTGCGGGCGCTTGCGTTCTATGCGCGTCGGCACAAAGCCGCAGCTGGGGCGATCGTAGTTGTCTTCGTCACGCTCGCTGCCGCAGTGGCAGTGACGCTAGCGGCATCGAGCGCTACCGAACGCGCACTCGTACTCGCCGAATCGTCGCGCGAGGACGCGGCGCAGCAAGCGTTGCATTCGGAACGTATCGCCGACTTTCTAAAGGCCTCGTTCCTCGGCGTTGACCCCGAAGAGCTCGGCGCAGATGTCACGCTGTTCGATGCGATCGACTACGCATCCGGGCGAATCCACCGCGACCTCGCCGACGTCCCGGAGGTCGAGGCCGATGTTCGCGGAGCCATCGGCTTTGTCTATCGACGGCACGGCAGATATGCCGATGCGCTTGAGCAGATCCGGATCGCGCATCGCCTTCATAGCGCGACGCTAGGTCCGACGCATCCAAGAACTCTTGGCTCGGCCGAAGAGCTCGGCTACCTGACCTGGCTGTATGAAGGCGATCCAGAAGCTGCCCTCGCCGAGCTCAATGGCGTGATCGACGTTCGAGCGAACAACCCGGATGTGTTGCATGACGGGCTCGGCTGGATCCACATGAAGGTTGCAGCAGTTGCGTTCGCGATCGATAATCCGCGACTGGCAGCCGAGCATCTGGACTTGGCGCAGCCGCTACTCGTAGGTCAATACGGTGAGGTCTACGCGGCTCGCACGATCCGGCAGATGGCCATGGTGCATCTTGCATTGGGTGAAACTGACGAAGCGTTGCGGCTCGCTCAACAGGCGCTCGCGATGTGCGAGCACGCCGCCGAGCAGGAGTACATCGCCGAGCGAGCTCGGCTTTCACTGGGATCGATCTTGATCACACAAGGAGACATCGACGAAGCGAGGAAGATCCTCAACACGGCGCTTATTGGATTCGATCTATTGCTTGGAAAGCAAAGCCTTGAAGCCGCGGCGACACTCGTACAGCTCGCATGGCTCGAACTCGAAAGCGGAGATCCGGCTCAGGCCCAGATGTACGCGACGCGCGCGGCCGAAATCCGTCGGTCGTTGCTCGCGACACACCATCCAGAAGTGCTGGAGGCGGAGGCGGTTATGGCGGTGTGCATCGCTGCAACGTCATCCGACTACTTTGACACGCTCACCGCGGCATTCGACACCATGGAGCGCGCTTATGGCCCGGATCACCGCGAGTCATTGAGAGTGCTCCGCGCCGCGGCGCAGATTGCCAACGCCGCGGGTGACTCGCATTCGACACGACGCTTCACGGACTCCCTGAGAGTGCTCGAGAGCCGGCGAATCGCCCGCGTGAACTCGACCAATGCCGATGAAAACAACCGCTAGAGAGCGATGAAAGTTCTTTAGCCTCTCATCCGTAGTACGAGGCTGCCGATGCGCTGCCGGGTTCGTTGGGCCATTGCCGGCACGCACGGATCTCGGATAGCTGGTGTGTCTGCCTTTCGGGGTGGCTGCTGATTCGTGGGGCTGAGTGGCGGGGCCTGCTCCGGCTTTTGAAGCTGATGGTCTAGCTTTCTGGATGATCAAACCGCCCTATTGGGGCGTGAGAGTGTACACTCATACGGTCAGCGTGCGAAATGTTGTGCACCATGGCCGAGATGCTGCACGACGATTTGGTGAAGCGTTATTGCCGTAGGTCGTCGCCATGCCGTGTGTTGCGGGTGTAGTTCAGTGGTAGAACGTCAGCTTCCCAAGCTGAATGTCGCCGGTTCGACTCCGGTCACCCGCTTTTCCATCTCGTGTGATCCTCAGTCCGCGAGCCGACCCCGCCCAGGAAGAAGGGCATCGCATCAGGCCCCCGGGGTGGTTCCCGTGGGGCCTGTTGCACTTCCGCTCGGAACCGAGTAGGGGGGCATGAAGTCGCCTGACCAGCGAGCGTGACGGAGGAGCCCGACATGAAAACGACCACGCTCGCGGAGCGCGTTCGCGAACACGTCACGTTCACGCGCGAGAGCTACGAGTCTCGCGAGTGGAT
>JBCCQU010000179.1:0-5425 GCA_039208875.1 Planctomycetota bacterium | reverse complement strand
GGGGGGGGGGGGGGTTTGCGGGGGGGGGGCCCCCCCCCGCCAGGGGGGGGGGTCGGGGGGTCCCGGGGGGCCCGGGGGGGGGGGGTGACGAGCCCGAAGAGGACGACCGCAGGCGCAACACGCCCGCCGGACCCGTAGACATCCCCGGCGGCTAATCGCCCAAGCATCTCACGCGCGTAAGAAAGAAACACACCAATGATCGATCAACCCACACGCGTCGCTGTCGTCACCGGCGCCAGCCGGGGCATCGGCCGAGCCATCGCCGAACGCCTCGCACGCCCCGACCGCGGCAACCGCCACGTCATCCTCATGGCCCGCAGCGCCGGACCGCTTGACGAGGTCAAAGCCGCGATCGAAGCCGCCGGCGGCCAAGCCAACACGCTGCCCGTCGACGTCGGCGATGCCGAAGCACTCGCAGCAGCGATCGACTCCGTAGCCAAGGATCACGGCCGGCTCGACATCCTCGTCAACAACGCCGGCATCACCCGCGACAACCTCGTGCTCCGTATGACCGACGACGAGTGGGACGATGTGATGCGCGTCAACCTCAAGTCGGCCTTCGTCGCCACCCGTGCCGCCGCCCGTGCCATGATGAAGCAACGCTTCGGCCGCATCGTCAACGTTGCCTCCACCAGCGGCCTCGTCGGCAATTCCGGCCAAGCCAACTACGCCGCTGCCAAGGCAGCCCTCACCGGCTTCACAAAGACCATCGCCCGCGAGCTCGGCGGCAAGGGCATCACCGCCAACACCATCGCCCCCGGCTTCATTACGACCGACATGACAAGCAACCTGCCCGAGTCCGTCACCGATCAGGTCAAAGCCGCCATGGCCATCAAGCGACTCGGCGAGCCCGACGACATCGCCGCAGCCATCGAGTTCGTCACCAGCGACGACGCCGGCTTCCTCACCGGACAGACCATCGCCGTCGATGGCGGCCTGACCATGTGCTAAAGCCGCCGGCTATCCGCCCGGATGCAAGAACGACATGTGCATCGAGCAGTGCTTCAAATGAAGCGTCTGCCACTCATCGTGCGTCAACGGCCCGAGCAAAGGGCTCATCTGCTCGAATCGCTCACCAGCCTGCCAACGCACAACCTGCGCGCGCAGCACCGCCAGCCCGTCCGCGTCACTGATCGCATCGCTCGGCAGCAGCGCCGATGCCTGCTTCGGCAGCTTGAAGCCCGGCGGGAACGGCTTGTCGCTGTTCACAGCGTCCTTCTTGAAGAACAGCCTCGCCACAAATCGAATCGGCGCCGGCGCCTTCGACGGAAAGCCGTCGTACGAGAACGCCATGAACTTGCCGCAGTGATCAAAAATCTGCCCCGGCGTCCAATTGCCCGTGTGCGTGAGGCTGCCGCTCGTCATCGCCGCTTCAAGGCCGTCCAACTCGCCAGCGAGCTCGTCCACGCTGGTAACGAAGAGCTCACGTCGCGCAGCAGTCTTGGTATCAATGGGCATCGCCTGAGCCTAGCGAAAGTGAAGGGTGGCTCGGGGACGCCGACGCGGCGCGTTCAATGCCGGTCTATCGCAGCTTGATGATCTCGCTGATCGCCGCGGGCCTTGCCTCGCTCAGACTCGCTGTGCTCCGCAGCCCGCCAGCGCTTTCAACGGGTAAACGCACTATCCGCACAAACACCGAGCCGGCGAGTTGTCGAAACACCCTTGTTGTATTGGGTTCCGTCGGCAGTAAACTAATGTCGCGGGCAACACATCTACATGCCCGAAGCGGAGAAGAGGGATGCAAAACACGACAGCAGCATTGGTGATCGTCGCGTGCGGCACGACCGCCTTCGGACAGAACCTCATCGTCAACGGCTCATTCGAGAGCACCGAACAAGCCGGGCCGACACGGGTGTCCATCACCGAACTCACGGATTGGACAGCCTCCGCCGGATTCATGCTGCTCGAACGAGGCTTCAACGGCATCTCTTTCACCACCGCCCAAAGCGGCGAGCAGTTCGTCACCATGGGCCACAACAACGCCACCGGCGACACGCTGTTCCAACGCTTCGGCACCGTACCTGGTGCAAGCTACGACGTCAGCTTCTGGACGAAGAGCGTCCAGGGCGCCGGCGCCGGCCAAGGCCTCCTCGTGCAGGCTCTCGATGACACAGCGTTCGGGCCACTCGGCGAGGCAGACATCATCGTTGATTCCGCCGACTGGGTCGAGACCACCTTCAGCTTCACCGCGGTCACCAGCACCACAGAGCTGCGCTTCGTCCACACGGGTGTCAGCTCAACCGCGAACCTCGCGCTCGATTCTGTCTCGGTCGTCCCCGCACCAGCCGGTGCTGTAACGCTCGCGATGTGCAGCCTCGCCGCGTCACGACGCCGACGCTGATCAACGCACCGGGTTCCGACGCGAATCGACTCATCGGGCGACCAGCCATACCGTCCAAGTATGAGCCAGCCCAACGCAACGCCAACGCCGCGAGTCATCGCCAAGACGATCGACCACGCGCTCCTCAAGCCGACCATGACGCTCGACGAGATCGAGGCCGGCTATGACCTCGCGATCCGGCTCGATGTCGCGAGTGTCTGCGTTATGCCGTTCGGCCTCGCTCGCTGCGCCGAGCGCCTCGCCGACTGCACCGTCGAACCGAGCACCGTCATCGGCTTCCCGCACGGCGTGAACACAACCGCTGCCAAAGCCGCCGAGGCCGAGCAAGCCCTCGCCGACGGCGGCACCGAGCTCGATATGGTCGTCAACACGCCGTGGGTCCTCTCAGCCAAGTGGGGCGATGTCGCAGCCGACATCAAGGCCGTGCTCGAACCCACGCACGCAGGCGGCCAGAAGATCAAGGTCATCTTCGAGACCTGTCAGCTCGGCACGTCGCACATCGCACGCCTCAGCGAACTCTGCACCGAACTCGGTGCCGACTGGATCAAGACCAGCACCGGCTTCGGCTCCGTTGGCGCGACGCCTGAGGCCGTGCGCACCATGCGCGCCCACGCCGGCGACCAAGTACAAATCAAAGCCTCCGGCGGTGTGCGCACACTCGATGACGTCATCCTCTACCGAGAACTGGGCTGCACACGCTGTGGCTCATCGAGCACCGAGGCAATCATGGCCGAAGCAACAGCAAAGCTCGCAGCCGAGTAACACCAGCGCACATTCCGGATCTGCCCGCGGCTCAGAGCTCGTATTTACGAGCCGGGAGCTCAAGCGACTGGCTGTTCTACATTCGCCTGCGTCCCCTAAAGTCCAAGTGGCGCTGCCGACGCAAACTGCTTGACCACTTGCGCTTCTTCCTGCCAAACCTCCAGCCCGCGATTCAGATCACTGAGCGTGAGCTGAAAGAAGAACGCGATCTGTCGCGTGCCGCCGCGTTGCGCACGGTCCTCATAGATGCGCACGGCAATGGCGTAGTCCGGTCGCGCCGGGCCACTGCTTTCACCGACAAAGCCGCGGATGTCCGCCTCCGCCACTGCCGCCGGGTCCTCACTGATCGCGAGTGCCCGGCCCGAGCGCGTCAGCACCGTGCGCACACTCTGCATTAGCCGATCGCGATCGATCTGCCGGCTCGTGTTGTTCTTGAATTGGCTCACCAGCACGATCGATGGCTCGCCGCCGCGCCCAAGCAAGCCAGAGTTCACCAGCGATTCGCTCAGCTCAATCGCAACGCGATCAAAGTCCTGAATATCCACGCCGCTCGTGACCACACGCTCGGTGTCGTCCACCGGCCGCGGCCCAAAGCCCTCGTTCTGCTGGCAGCCGGCCAGACCAAGCACGCAGCCAAGCAGTGCGCACGCACCAACACTCGCCGTCATCGTTGTTCGTTGCATCGTTTGCTCCTTGCCTGTCTGTGTTCAGCCCGTGCGCGCAGGCGTTGTCGTCGTAAAGCCCCGGATCATCTTCAAGCGAAAATCAAACGCCCGCTGCTCGGGCGCGACCGCCTGCAGCGTCTTGAACTCGCCCGGCGCGATCGTCTCATCACGCCAATCGCTCAGCGGGCTGCGCACCGTGAAGCCGTCCGCATCGACCCACTCCACCTGCCAGCGGAATCGCCGCACGCCATCGGTCACGTTCTGGATATTGAACTGCACCTCGCGCAGCCCGGCTGTGTTTACGCGATCGTTGATGGATAGCAATTGCACAGCCGCTGCGAGCGCCGGGTCAGCCGTCACCCGTTCATCGGCCACGGTGCTCGGCCGCGCTGTTCTGTTGGCCGGCTCGGTCTGGTTCACCGCTGGTGGCGGAGTCTCACACCCGGCCAGCAATACGCACGGCCCAAGCAGGGCCGCAGCACTCATCGCAACTCTCGCGTTCATCAGCCGGCTCCTTCCTTCGAGCTCGCCGGCACACCGGCAGCCCCTAGATCCACAGAAAAGATACGCAACCGGTCGGACGGCCCGAGGCTGCGGACATAAATCAGATTCACCGACCCGGGCACGACCTCCACGCTGGCGCGCTCGCCGGCCGACTCGATCACCACAATGCCGTCGTCCGGCGTGCGCACACTCGCGTACGCCCATTGCTTGGGCAGGCCGGCCCACGAACGCAGGTCGGCCTGATTGACCGACGCCTGATACAGGCTCGCGACGATGCGCACGATCGCGTTCAGCGTTTCGTCGTCTTCGGTCGCGGCACTCAGGCCGAACGCCGTCGCCGCCTTGGCCGAAGCCGCGAGCAGCGTCTTCGCGATGATCGCTGGCAACTCCGCGTTGTACTGCTCCACGAAGATGCGGTCCATATCAGCCAGCATCTGCGTGCGCACAGCAGCGTCCGCTGCAAACACATCGAGCGACCGCTCGAATCGGCTGTTGAACGCGGGCACCGGGATCGCAACACCGAAGTAGTCGACGGTGTCATTCACGAGGAACAACGGCAGATCGAGCCTTTGCTCCTCCAGCCGCGGCCCGAAGCCCGTCGCAAACACGACGAACGTCATCGCAGGCCTTGCGCGCGCAGAAGCCAGCCCGTCAATCATCGCGAGATCGCGAATCACGAACTCGTTGCCCGGGACCATTCCCGCGAGCCTTCGCCAGGCCGTGCGCGATCGCGACAGATCTTCGCCATCCTGCGCGACGCCGTAGAAATACACAGCCTGCAGCCACTCCGTGAACGGATTCACAAAGTCGCCATACGGCTGAAACTGCTCGAGCCCGGCCGTCAGCTCAACGCGCGCTTCATCGGTCGCTCTCGTGGTGTTCGCGCGCGATATGGATCTGCTGTCAGTCGTACTTTCGATCGCTTTCCGCTGCCGGTCGGCTGCATCTTGCTGACGGAACGACGCCGCGATCAGCTCCGGCCGTGCCCGGTCGATCTCGCCCTGCCCGAGCAGCGACACCGCCCGCATCGTGCTAAGCAAGATCCGCTCCATCGGCCTCGCCTCGTACGGGATCGCGCGCAGATTCGTCAGCGTCGATGCGATGCCCGCCGTGATGCTCTCGCGTGGCTTGAGATCATCCTCGGCGATCCGTC
>JBCCQU010000178.1:0-5459 GCA_039208875.1 Planctomycetota bacterium | reverse complement strand
GCGATGAACACGCTTGGCTTGGATGCGAGGCTCGATGCATAGCGGAGCACCTCGGCCGTGGTGCCGATGTTGGTCTCCATTGCGCCGATCGGATCATCGACGACACGCTTCACGCCGACAGCCGCCGCGAGGTGGTAGATCTCGGTCGGATCCGGACGGTCGGCAAGCACCGAGCCGATGCTGTCTGCGTCGGCATCGATCACGGTTAGTCGGTCGTGATCGGTCGGCAGGTTGGCTCGGCTCCCGGTTGAAAAGTCATCGATGACGACGACATCGCTGCCATTGGCCAACAGGACATCGACGAGATGCGAGCCGATGAAACCAGCCCCGCCAGTGACCACCGCGCAGCCGCTCCCGCGGTCCTTGTGGGATGCAAGAGCTTCGCGCGGCTCTGTGCCGGCATGGGTTGACGACGCCGGCTGATCCACGGGCTCAGCCCTTGTTCGATGTCTTCGCGGGACGGGGTGAGTCCTGCTTCGAGTGGTAGTCGTGCGTCGCGAGGATGTTGCTCCGCATGTAGCCGCCCGCTGCCGAACGCACGCCGTTGACCACCGCACCGAGCAACTCGCTCTTCGCATCCGTCAGTTCGGAACGAACACGGTTGACCGAACCCTTCTTCTCGAACATCGCACGAGCGACGAGGATCGAGGCATCGGTACGGTTGGCCACAGCAAGCCCATCACCCGAGACAATCGCCGGCGGCACATCGATGAAGACGATGTCGTACGCCGACGCAGCCTCGTCGAGCAGCGCGGACATGCCCTGCGTTGCAAGGCCTTCGTACAGGCGACGCTCGCGGTCACCAGCGGTGAGCACATCGAGATTCGCAGCACGCGTCGCTTGCACAGCCTCGCCGAGGCCGGCATTGCCCGTGAGCACATCGGCCAAGCCCGGCGCTTCGCGAGCGTCGAAGACGCGATGCAACGCGGGACGACGCATGTTGGCATCAATCAGCAGCACACGCTGATCGGAAGCTGCACACGCGAGCGCAAGGTTGGTTGCGATCGTCGTCGTGCCGGAGTCGGGCGATGCACCGAGCACGGTGATCGTCTTGTGCCCAGCCTGCTGAATGAGCTTGAGCGCTGGGGCACGGATCTGTCGGAAGCTCTCAGCGATGACGCTGCTCGGGTGATCGAGGAAGCACGCTGAGATATCGCTTGGTGATCCCGGATCTTCCTTTGCATTCGGAACAACGCCGAGCAGGCGGGTGCGACCCATGGCTGTGATATCGCCCGGTCCCTTGACGCGTTGGTCGAGCACCTCTCGCAGAAGGATGAGACCCGACACTGCGCCCATGAAGAGCACGAGGGTCGCGGCGATGATGATAAACGCCTTCGGCCAGGCACGGCCGTCCGGCAAGCGAGGGTTCAGTGCCACTTGGATTCGGTCCGAACGCTCGGTATCCGCAAGCGTTGCGAATTCATCCGCTGCGGCTTCCAACTCTGCTCGACGGGTGATGAGACTCGCGATCTCTTGATCTGCGTCTTGGATCTCGGCGATCTCGCGGAGCAGTCGTGCCTTCTCGATCTTCTCGGTTTCCTGCTTGCGGAGCAGTTCACTCTCCTGCCGACGAAGACCGGCAATGTTGAGGTCGAGGGAGTCGACCAGCCCGTCAAACCGCTCCGCGAGCAGCGATTGCCGTTCGCTTTCGAGCTTGCGTCGCTGAGCATCGATCTGTGCCCGCAGCGTGGTCAGCTCTCGGTGGTTCGGCCCGATGACCCCCGACGCGGTGAGCGCATCGCGTTGCACCTCCAGAGCGTTGAGTTGGTTTCGAATGACAGCCAAGCGAGGATCGGACTCGACTTCGGCACGCACCGAGTCGGGATAGGTGACCGATCCTGTTGGGCTATCGAGTTGCTCACGGTATGTATCTCGCAACTCGGCGACCTGTGCGATCTCCTGTTGCTTCATAATGAGTTCTGCAGTCGCAAGATCGAGTTGCCGGGCAGCATTTGTTTGCTGCTCGTTCAGCGAGTCAATATCGCCAGAGGTCAGCCTGTTCTCTCGCCGGTCCTGAAGGCTGTCGATCCGCGTCGTCAGCTCGTCGACCTGTGCGCGGATATCGATCTGCTGTTGGTTCTGCGACGTGTTCGTGCGTGTTCGCCAGTTCTGCATGTAGACATCGCGATGCAGGCCAACGAGGCGAAAAGCGTCGCTGCCGCTGCGGTAACGAACAGCAACCTCAATCAGGAACGTGCCAGGAACGACCGAGGCTGTAAGCTGGTCTTCAAAAGCTCGTAGTGCCGCAGCGGGTTGGAAGCTGCCACCTTCGCTGTACTCGGCGTACCACGTCGAAGCGTTTGCTGCAGCCGGATTACTGACGGTCGCGTCGAGCACCTCCGCCGACTGCATGAGTTGGATCTGCGTGTTCATGAAGAACTCGAGCTCATCCAGGTTGCGGGCTTCGTCCTGCCCCGTGAGGCTATCCGGAGCACTCGTCACCTCGTATCGAACAGTCGACTCGAACTGCGGGTTGAAGTACAGCTGCTGGAAGTAGACGGCTACGCCGAGACCGATCGCGACGATCGTCGACACGATGAGCACGACGAGGTACTTGCGTAGCAGCTTGGCTGGGTCGAGCGAGATGCCCGACGTAGCAACCGGAGGAGGAGCCGAGGAGAGTCGTGGCGGAGGTGGCATCGTGGTCATGGTCGTGTTCCTTCCGGCAGCACCGCGCCGCCAGGGGTCGATTGTCTTTAGCTGTTATCGAGACGCTGCTGCAGCGCCTCCACCTGTTCAAGCAGCCTGTCGCTGATTTCATCGCCCTCAGCGAGCCCTCGCTGAACCGGAGCGAGCAGCTGTCGTGCACCGACAGCATCACCGGTCTCAAACCGGGCGCGTGCGAGATGGATAGCCGCGGCGACCTGCACGGACTGGCCCGCGGAGTTTCGGAGTGCAGCCTCGAGTGGTCCGATGGCTTCTTCCGCACGGCCGAGTGTGAGCAATGTGAGTCCGAGCGTGTCCAGTGCATCTGCACTTGTCGGAGCGAGCTGCACCGCGATCTGCGCGTTTTCGAGCGCTTCCTCGGGCCGGTCGAGCTCTGTGAGCAAGACGTACGCGGCGTTGTTGTACACCGTCCAGTCCGAGAACAGGCTGGCAGCCCCAAGCCACGCCTCGACCGCTTCTTCGTTCGCTCCTTCACCGTACAGCACGCCGCCCAGCACACGCTGGCTGGTGAACGACACGACGGGGTCGGGTGTCTGCCGAATGAGATCACGCAGAACTTCTTTGCCCTCTTCGACGGACTCCGGCTCCGAAATAATGCTGTAAGCCTTGAAGAACGACGCCCACGCCGAGGCGCCCGGTGATCGAGCGAGCGCGTCGTAGAACGCCAACAGCTCGCGACGCTGCGGGATCATCAGCTTGATCTGATTGGCGTAGGCGATCATGTCGTTCGGGCGTCTGGGCAGCAGCCTGAACGCGGCTGCAGCATCTCGACGGGCCGAATCCTCTCGACCGATGATGTTGCTCGCCCGTCCTCGCATCACAAGCAAGCCGGGGTCCTCGTCTACAAGGGACCGGATCTGGTCATCGCTGAGAATCAGGTCGACTTCAACAGCTCGCGGCGGATCGATTGCCAGCAGAACGGCCGCGACCCGTGTCGCGTTGTCGGCGGTCGGGCTGATGCGCAGTGCCTCCTGATAGAAGCGCACCGCCTGCGAGTAGTTGCCGCCGCGAACGAACGCCTGACCGAGCCTCAGGCAAAGTTCTACGTCGCGTGGCCGCGCTCGCAGTGCTTCTTCCGCCACGTCTTGCGCTTGGCTCGTTTCTCCCATCGCGATGAGCTGCCGCACGAGCGCGTCGCGCAGGTCGACCAGCGAAGGATTCAAGCGCACAGCTTCGCGGAACGCCTCGATTGAATCGTCATCGCGGCCGGCTTCATCAAGGGCAGAGCCCAGTCGCGACCAGGCGACCCAGAGGTTTGGGGCCAGCTCGGCAGCGCGCTCGAGGTCACGAATCCGCTCGCTGAGCAGCGCGGGCTCACTCGACATTGCTTGCGCTCGCTGCACAAACACCATCGGTTCCTCCGGCCATGTTTCAGATGCCGAGTCCGCGAGCTGGCGGGCGGTCCGGAAGTCACGCTGACCGATCGCAGCTTCGATACGCAGCAGCGCGGTCTCCAGTGAGTCGTCAGCAATTGAGTCGAGAATGCTGGAGGCGTCATCGAATGACTCGGTGCGAATCAGTGCCTCGGCCAGTCGCTTCTCGAAAGCCCGTTCTTGGGTGTCCGCACCTGATGTGACGATGTCCCGAAGCACCGTGACAGCATCATCGAATAATCCGGCCTCAAGCAGCAACTCGCTGAGGATCTTGTCGGCGAGTCGGGTCTCGGGCGATTGGAAGGGCCGGCCCTGACGCACAGCCGTGATGCTCATGCCAGTGCGCCCACGATCGTTCATGAAACGCGCAAGCGAGATATATCCGTCCAGGCGTTCTTCAGGTGGCAAGCGGCTGATCAAACCGGCGAAGGTCCGCCGCGCCGCATCGAGATCGGCTCGGTCCGCGTGCCAACGAGCGATGAGCGTCGTGACCGCCGGTTCAACCGGCAGCCGCTCCTCAAGCTCATCGAGCAACGCGCGGGCGGGCTCCCAACGTTCGTTCGTGATGTACACCTCAGCCAATGCAAGCGCGTTCGCGTCGTCATTGGGACGGAGCCGGCGGAGTTGCTCTCGTTCGCGAATGGCCGTCTCGCTGTTGCCCGATTGGACCTCGAGGGCGAGCCACATGTTCTCGAACGAACGGTTGCGTCGTCCTAGCGCGACGTTATCCCGAGCGAGATCGAGCGCCACCTGGTTTCGCCGAAGCGATACAAGCGACTGCATCTTCAGCATGACCGAAGTGAGATCATCAGGTCGCAGCTCAAGTGCGCGGTCCGCCGCATCCACTGCCGCGCTGAAGTCATTGAGGTCGCGGCTGACGCTTGCGAGCGATCGCCACACCCAAGGATTGGACTCGTACGTTTCAGTTGCAGCGTTGAGTGCAGCGGCAGCAGCAGCAAAGTCATTCTGAGCGACCAGCAGACGAACCTCGTACGTCAGGCCTCCGAGGCCGTCGGCATCGGCAGCCGCTGCGCGATCGGCGATCTTGCGGGCAACGTCGTCCTCGCCCGCGGTCAGCGCGACGGAAAACTCGGCATCGAGCACGCGGGGATCATCCGGCACCACGCGTGCGGCCTCCGCGAGGACCTCCGCAGCTTCTTCGTTTCGGCCCGCTTGCCGCAGCACGCCGTAGCGTGCAATGAGCTTGTCGGCTTCGGATGAGTCGCCGGAGTCGATGAGACGAAGCAAAGCCTCGGCCGGGTCACTTGCCTGGAAGGCATCACCGAGCCGGGTAAGCCGCGCGTCATCCGGCGATGCTTCGAGGCCTCGGTCGACCAGCGAAGACGCTTGATCGACATCACCTTGCTGAAGCAGAAGCTCCGCTGTCTCAGAAATCAGCGTGGCATCCGGGCCGATGGT
>JBCCQU010000177.1:0-5491 GCA_039208875.1 Planctomycetota bacterium | reverse complement strand
GGATTGATCGATCGCGATGAAGAGTCGGCCGCCGGTCGCGGGGTCGCCGTCGATCGCGGGGCGGGCCAGCGCGATGAGCAGCAAAAGCAGAATCAGCAGGTGGAGCGCGAGCAGCCACGATGCGCGCAGCCAGCGGAGGGGGGTGTTGGCTTCGAGATCGCTCGCGGCCTCATCCCACAGCATGGTGCTGCCGACACGCACGGGCCGGCGACGCAGCTTGAGCAGATACAACGCGAGCAGCGCGGGCACGGCGAACGCACCGGCGACGATGGCTTGGCCGAGCGCGAGGAACGTCATGGCCGGAACGCCTGCTTGGGCTCGGGCTGTGCGCGCGGCGCGGGCGCTTTGTAGCCGGTGGCGACGATATAGATCTCGCGGGAGACATCGCGCGTTGCTTTGGGCTTGAGGCCCTTGGCGAGGGCGAATGCGCGGCGGGCTTCGGACATGACGTCGCCGAGCTCGACGCCTTCGAAGATTTTCATGCAGCACGAACCACCGACGCGGAGCAGGCCGGGCAGGATGCGGAGGATGTCGTGGCACATGCGCGCCGAGATGAGGTCATCGCCGCTGCCGCTGGTGTTCGGCGCCATGTCGGAGATGACGGCGTGGAAGTCGCCGCCGGCGAGCTCGATGAGCTGCGCGGGATCGACTTCGGTGAAGTCGCCCTCGATGGTGCGCACATTGGCGGGCAGGCTGCGGGCGGCGCGGAGGAGATCGACGCCGACGACGGTGCCGCGCGGACCGACGATTTGGCTTGCAACCTGGAGCCACGAGCCGGGAGCACAGCCGAGGTCGAGCACGCGGGTGCCCTGGCGGAGGATCTTTCGGCGGCGTTGTATCTCGAGGAGTTTGTAGGCGGAGCGGGCGAGGTAGCCGTCGCGCTTGGCCTGCTTGAAGTAGCGATCGTGGAGCTGGCGCTTTGCCATGGGGGGACGGTAGGTCGGACTGCGCTGGAGTGGCGGCCTCTGGCCGCGGGCGGTCAACGTGCTCGAAGCGCAAACTGCCCGGGCACAAGATGTCCCCGCCCCAACTTCCGAGAAACACCGGTCTGGAGACCGGTGCCACCAGAGTCATACTGCGTCAAGGGCGGGACGCTCGTGCCACAGAAGGCGGCAGTCAGTCGTCGTCGTCGGCTTGCAGGTCGCGGAACTCCTCGTTCCAGTTCTGCTGAATGGCTTCGAGGATGCGCTCGTTGACGGGGTGATCGGGTTGCGGCGCGAAGCCGGGCAGAGCCTCGACCAGCTTGCGGAGGTCAACAAAGTTGATCGTGAGAGGATCGACGCCGTCGTGGGCGTCGGCCAATTCCTCGCCGATGCGTTCGACATCGAGCCAATGGAAGGTGTCGGACATACTGCAGGTTAGGTCGCGCTGACGCCGAGCATTTCGATCATCAGGGTGTGCAGGTCGATGTTGTCGATGAGCGGGCCGAGGCGTTCGGCGCCGGGGCCGAAGGCTGTGGTTTCGACGTAGTCGGCGGTGTGGTTGGGGCTGAGGAAGGCGACGCCGGAGTGGTTGGCGAGCACCGCGCCGTAGAGCGATGCGAAGCCGCCGGCTGCAACGAAGGCATCGCCCGGCTCCTTATCGACGAGCACGCGCTTGACCCATTCGCGATCGGCCTCGGACAGCTCGACCGCTGTCGCCTGCTTGACGAGTTCGGCAAAGGTCTCGGCCTGCTCTTCGGGATCCGCGCTGCCGTCGATCTGATCGGTCACCCAGCTTTGGCTTCGGGTCGCGCGGCGGAGGGTGTTGAAGCGGTTGGTGCCGTCCGGGCCGTAGAGCGTGAGGCCGGGGTTGGCGTTTGCGTGGTCGGTTGTGATGATGACGAGTGTGTCGTCGCGATCGGCTGCGAACTCGACGGCCTCGGCGATTGCTTCCTCGAACGCGAGCTGATCCCAGATGAGCGATGGCGCATCATTGCCGTGCGCAGCGTGATCGATGCGTCCGCCTTCGATCTGCAGCACGAAGCCTTCGGACCGCTTGGCGAGCTGTTCGATCGCGAATCGCGACATCTCGGCGAGCGTTGGCTCGGTGTCGGCGGTGAGGTGATGGCGATCGATCTCGAACGAGCAATGCTCGCGTTGGAACAGGCCGAGGATGCGGCCGTCGTGATCGGCTGCGGCGTTCATCTGGTCGCGCGTTTCGCACAGCATGATGTCGTCGTGCTTGGCGAGCATGTCGTCGGTGAAGAGACGCCGTCCGCCGCCGAGGACGATGTCGACGCCGCGATCGAGGATTTGCTGGGCGACTTCGCCTTCCATGCCGCGGCTCGGCACGGCTGCGACGAAAGCTGCGGGCGTTGCGTGGGTGACGCGTGTGGTTGTGACAAGGCCGGTGGCTTTGCGCACGTCGCTATCGGCGAGTGTGGTAAAGAGCGGCACGGGCTGCGTGGCGTCGCGCTCCGGGAGAAAGTTGATCGAGCCGTTGTCGATGTGCACGCCGGAGCCCCAGGCCGAGCCGGCAGCGGCGGAGTCGGTCACGAGGGCGTTGCGGGAGTGGGTCATCTGCAGCGAGCGATAGACGCCGGTGCCGCCGATTGGGTTGTCGGTCGCCGAGCCGCGGCCGTGCGCGCCGGCGTGCTGATGCAGCTCGATCCACTTGGAGCCGTGCGCGAAGCGTGGCAGGCTCGGGCCGATGGTGTCGGCGAGTTGCAGGGTGCCGGAGCTCATGCCGTCGGCCACGAGGAAGATGATGTTCTTCGCGCGGCCTCGATCGTTGGCAGTGGCTGGCAGCAGCGCGCGAGCGCCGGCGCGGCTCGTGGCTCCGGATGCGAGTGCGGCTGCACCGGTGGCTGCGAGGCCGGCTGCGAGGAAGCTGCGGCGGTTCAGAGCGGCGTGATGATGATCTGCGACGTCGTGCATGCCGTGAGCGTATCGACGGGCATCGGTGCCGGCTGTCACGGTTGTGTTAAGGCCTACTTGAGATCGTCGCGTACGTCGCTGTGCAGCTTTTTGAGGTCTTGCGCTCGGTCGCGCGGCATCACGAGCGTTGCATCGGCGGTTCGCACAACGATGAGATCTTCGCAGCCGAGGAGCGCGATGGTGTGCGCGGGATCGTCGCTGACGACGAGGTTGCCGCGGCTATCGGTGAGCACCGAGGCGGGCGCGCCGCTCAGGCGGTTGCCGCTGGCATCGGGCGCGATCGTGTCGGCGTAGCTTGGCCATGAGCCGACATCGAGCCAGTTGACGGGCATGTCCACGCCGCAGATCGTGACGTTGTCGTCGGTGGAGGCCGGCTCCATGAGCGCGTAGTCGACGCTGATCTTTGGCAGCGTTGGGTAGATGTCGTCGAGCACGCGCTGATAGTCGCTTGTGCCGAACGCGGCCTGAATCTTCGCGAGTCCGGCGTAGCTCTCCGGCTTGAAGCGGCTCAGGCAATCCATGACGGTGCCGGCGTGGAACACGAACATGCCGCTGTTCCAGCCGAACTTGCCCGACGCGACGTACTGCTCGGCTGTCGCGAGGTCGGGCTTCTCTTTGAATTGCTGGACGACGAACGCGCCGCCTTCGGCCTTGGTGAGTTTGGCTGGTGCGCCGCCGAGGCTGTCGATCGCCGTGCCGTGCTCGACGTAGCCGAAGCCCGTGGCCGGCTCGGTCGGCTTGATCGAGAAGGTGACGAGTCGCGATGGGTCGTCTTCGACCAGCTTGAAGCCGAGATCCATCGCCTCGGCGAAGACGTCCTGCGGCTCGATGATGTGGTCGGCGGTGAGCACGCAGAAGACCGCGTCGGGATCCATCTTCTGGAAGACCGCTGCTGCGAAGCCGACAGCGTTGACGGTGTCGCGGGCGGCGGGCTCGCCGAGGATGCGATGATCGGTGAAGGCCGGGAGCCGATCGCGGATGACCGAGCGGTACCGCTCGCCGGTGCAGATGAAGCGGCGGTCGTCGGGGACGAGGCCTTCGAGTCGCTCGGCTGCGATCTCGATGAGGCTCATGGGGGTGTCGCGGCCGGGGCGGCTGACGAAGGGGATGAGCTGCTTGGGCAGGTGCTGGCGGCTCATGGGCCACAGCCGGGTGCCGGCGCCGCCGGCCATGATCATCGCGTACCGCATCGCTTCTCCTGGCTGCGTGTCTCGCTCGTGGCGGGTGCCGGGCGGAAGTGCTCGCCCGGATGGCGACGGTATCGGCTCGGGGCGGGCCGATCCTCGGCGTTATCGCCCGGCCAGCGCCGAAGCGACGAGCACCTCGGCGGACGCGCCTTCGTCGCCGACGGCTGCCATGGCCTGCTCGATGCGGCGCTCGGCTTCTGCACGGGTCTCACCGAGGGCCATGAGCGTGGCCACGGCGTCGCGGGCGGCGGGCGGTAGATCGAGCTCGGGACGGGCCATCGCGGGCTGCTGGGCCGATGCGAGCCCCGCCTCGGCTGAGGCGATGGTCTCCATCGTGAGGAAGGTGTCGACCTTGCCGCCGAGCTCGACGATCATCGTCTCGGCCAGACGTTTGCCGATCTCGGGCAGGGCGGTGAGCGCCTTGGCATCGCGGCTGGCGATCGCGGCTGCCACGGTGCTGGGCTCGGCTGCCAGAGCGCGGACGGCCTTGCGGTTGCCCAGGCCCTTGACCGTGGTCATAAGCTCGAAGAACCTCCGATCGCGGTCGGCCTCGAAGCCGATGAGCCGCGGGATGAAGCTGGTGCCCTGGCCTTGGGCCTCCAGATAGTGCAGGGTGTGCAGCACGACGGCGGTGCCGACCGCGGCCCGCATGCGATCGAGCAAGTAGGCCGGCAGCAGGACCTCATAGGAAATGCCCGAGCCGGCCGGCTCCAGCACCGCGACGCCCGTAGCGGTGATCTCCGTCAGTGTGCCCGAGATCGTTCGGATCATGCTCGCAGTAGACCACAGGCAGCCGGGGCGCGTCATCTGCGCAATCGGCACGACCGGAACTGACCTCGCCCCGCGATCTGGCCGATAACCCGATGACCGACCTGTTGGAGATCACACGTGCCGATCGGACTCGCCACCCTCAGCTCATCGCCCCGCCCCGTCGTCGTCGTTGGCACCACGCAAACGGTGTCGGACCTGGCTGCCCAATGCGTGGCTGTCGATTGCGGCATCCGCGGCGTGGGCTGCGTGATCGTGGGCGACGCCGAAGCCAACCCCCGGACTAGCCGCCAGCCCACGCGAAAGATCTTCGGCCTGCGTGTGCTGGGAGGTCTCGACGAGCTGCGGACCGCCCGCGTGAAATACGACGCCGCTGACGCTGTGATCTGCCTGCCGATGGACATGGACGCGGAGCGCGACGCTGCGGTGGACGCAGCCACGGAAGCCGGGCTCGGCGTGCGTGTGGTGCCGCCGCTGGCCGAGCTGATCGCGGGACATCAGGAAGTCATCAAGGCCGAGAGCGCGAGCGATGCAGATGCGGGTAAGAGCTTGCAAGCGCCGGCAGCCATCGCGACGACTCAGCCTCGCCTCGACTTGGCACGCCTGATCGATCGCGAGCCGCGCGAGATCGATCCGACGACGGTCGAGCCGATCATCGCGGGCAGGCGTGTGCTGATC
>JBCCQU010000176.1:0-5522 GCA_039208875.1 Planctomycetota bacterium | reverse complement strand
TTCCGCCCGTACAACGAAGAACAGGTCTCGCTGGAGCGGTGGCCTCTGGCCGCCGGCAGAGGACTTGTGCGGTGTGCAGGCGTCCGGGGACAAGATGTCCCCGCCCCAAGAAAACTACACACCGACCTGGAGACCGGTGCCATCAACGCCCAAGCTCTTGGGGCGCGGTCTTCCAGGCCGCGTCACGGGCGGAGCGCCCGTGCAACAGGTCGTTTCCGCTCCCTGACGGTCGCGGCTCGTCAAAAGACGAGTACAACGACAAACACCCCACACTAATTCCTTCTCCGCGACCTCCGCGTCAGCTCTCCGCGTCTCCGCGTTGAACCACTCACTCAAGCAGTCGCAGTGATCGCTGTCAGCCGCTCAAGCTCGGCCTCATCCTGAATCACAAGCTGATCGACCGACGGCGCATTCTGCACCGGCTTGCCCTTGGCATCGGTCAACGGCTGACCATCCAGCGTCTCGATGACCGGGATCGGATGAGCCTTGTCGTGCGCATCGAGCTGGCTTTCCAGCTCGGCCTTCACAACGTCCTCAAGCTCGGCCCACTTGCCGCGACCGCGACACTTGGGGAACCGCGAGCAACCGAGCCAAGGCCCGCGCACGCCGTTGCGAAGATTCAACGGCGAGTCGCACGTCGGGCACGGCAGATCGGTCAGCAGCGGCGGCTGCGACGGCGCGACAACGAAGCCCTTCTTATCGATGTTCAGAATGATGCCGACGTCCTGGCTCTCGCCGTCCTCGAGCAGCGTGGTGATGAACGGCCCAAACCTGCCGGTTCGCCGAACCATCACGCGGCCCGTCTTGGGGCAACGCACATTGACCCACTCGGCCGGCCTCGGCCTGCCCTGACGATCGCACGGGCACGCGTAGTCGCAGTCGGGATAGGTCGAGCAACTCAGGAAGCGGCCGTTCTTGCCGAAGCGATACACCAAGCCCGAGCCGCACTTCTGGCACTTGTATTCGGGCGGGGCTGCGCGCACTTCAGCCTTCGCGTGGCCGAGTTCTTCTTCTGCGCGCGCAAGGCTCTGCTTGAACGGGCCGTAAAACCGCTCGAGCATGTCGATCCAATCGAGGTTCTCGTCCTCGACCTTATCGAGCTCGGCCTCCATCTCGCGCGTGTAGCCGATGTCCATGATGCGCGGGAACGCTTCGATCAGCTTGTCGGTCACCACCTCGCCGAGATCGGTCGCGTGCATGCGGCGTTCGAGCAGCTCGACATACTTGCGATCCTGAATCGTCTGAATAATCGCGGCGTAGGTCGAAGGCCGACCGATGCCCTCGCTCTCCAGCACCTTGATGAGCGATGCCTCGGTGTAGCGCGCGGGCGGGCTTGTGAAGCGCTGCTGCACATCGAACGCGAGCGGCGACATGCTTTGGCCCTCGTCGAGCTTGGGCATGTTGGCCTCGTCGCCCGCCGTCGGCACGCCCGACACGCGATAGAAGCCATCGAACACGAGCACGCGGCCCGTCGCTTTGAACGTGCAAGGCTGTGACCTGTCGGTGCCGCCCTCGATCAGCACCGTGGTCGCGTCCCACTGGGCTGGCGACATCTGACATGCAACGAACCGCTCCCAGATGAGCGTGTACAGCTTGAGCTGGTCGGGCTTGAGCGCACGCTTCAGGCTGTCCGGCGTGCGGCTCGGATCGGTCGGACGAATCGCCTCGTGCGCTTCCTGCGCGCCCTTGTTGGAGGACTTGAAGAAGTTGGGCTTGTCGGGCAGGTAGCTGTCGCCGAAGCTCTTTTTGATGTGGCCGCGCACAGCGTCGAGTGCTTCGCCAGCGATGTGCGTCGAGTCGGTACGCATGTAGGTGATGAGGCCGGTCGGGCCTTCACCGGGAATCTCGATGCCTTCGTACAACTGCTGTGCTGCGCGCATCGTGCGCTGCGCACCGAAGCTCATGCGCGTGCTGGCAGCCTGTTGCATCGTGCTGGTGATGAACGGCGGCGGCGGCCGACTCGTCGTCCGCTTCGTCTCGATCGAGCGCACGGCGTAGGGCGTTGCGGGATCGGCGGTGCCCGTAACGGTGCGCTTCCATCGCGCCGGGCCGCGGCCTTCGGCGTCTTCCTTCACATCGACATCGATCTCGGTCAGGCCCGCGAGCCGAGCGGCCTGCAGCACCTTCGGCGTGACATCCTGAGAGTCAGCCGTCGCAAAGACATCCTCGACGCTGGCCGCGCCGTTCGGTCCTTCGTCTGCCAAGCCATCGTCGATTGACCACACGTCTTTCGCGACAGCAAGCTCGGGCGCTTTGTTGACGATGTCGAACTTCTTGCCGCCGACCTCGATGAGCTCAGCCCGCAGCGCGCCGTGCTCAGCAAGCCACGCATTCTGCGACTTGATCGTCGGGCCGTTGCCTTTGGCATCGCGCTCACCGGCAAACGCGTGCCACGCCGGCCCCAGCTTGCGCGCATCGTCTTCGCTCAGCGAGAACAGCCCCTGCACGTTCCAGTGCTCGTCGGGCACAAACGCACGGATCTCGCGCTCGCGCTGCACGACCAGCCGCACCGCGACCGACTGCACGCGGCCCGCGCTCAAACCACGCGCGACCTTCTTCCAAAGCAGCGGGCTGACCTGATAGCCCACGATGCGATCGAGGATGCGTCGCGCTTGCTGCGCATTGACGCGGTCTTCGTCGATGGGGTGCGGATTCTGGAAAGCCTTCTCGATCTCGCGCTTGGTGATGGCCGGGAAGATCACGCGTTTGGCGTCGCGCGAGCCGATACCGATTTCTTGCGCGAGGTGCCACGCGATGGCCTCGCCCTCGCGATCGAGGTCGGTCGCGAACCAGACCTCGCCGCCGGTGCCGAGCGCGTCCTTGGCTGCCCGCTTGAGATCGCGGACGACCTGCTCTTTGCCATCGAGCACGACGTACTTGGGCGTGAATCGCTTCTCGAGATCGACGCCGGGGACGGGTGCCTTCTCGCCCTTGGGTGATTTGCTGGGCAGGTCGCGGACGTGGCCGACGCTGGCGAGCACGACGTAGTCAGCCCCGAGGTACTTATTGATGGTCTTGGCCTTGCTCGGGCTCTCGACGATCACCACGTCTTTGCCCTTGGCGTCTCCGGCCTTGTAGGACTGCTTGCTGCGGCCGCCAGCCCTGCCACCGGCTTTACCGGCACCGGTTGCGCGCCGACCGCTGGTCTTTTTGGTGGTGGCCTTGGCGGTCTTCTTCGCCGTCTTTTTGGTTGTCGAGGCCTTTTTTGCCATGCTGCTTCGCGCTCCAGCCCACCCTATCGGCTGCCGAGCCCCGGCCCGGTCAGCGGCGACAGGGAAGCCGAGACAGCGGCCCGAGTCAACCCGTGACCCCCCGGATCAATTGATCGAACCCTCGCCAACCCGTGCAAGCAAGTGAAAACACTAGGCAAAGAACTTCGCGAGCAGGCATTCGGTTCGATGTTCTGGCGACGGTCCCTAGGGATTCAGAGCATCCGGATTGTCTAAGGATCTTTTCTGCTCACTTGCCAAGCGTCGGGCAACCTTCTTGACGTCTTCGCTGGGCGGCAAAGACTCTGGCCGAATGCCTCGTCCGATTAGAGTGTCGCGAACTGCTCTGTTGTTTGTGGTGTGTTCGACCGAGATATCACGCTCCGAGTCCATTTCATTTGCACGGGCGTTGTGGATCGTGATCTCGGTGGCAAAATCCTTGGCCTTGAGGATGATCGTCGGCGCGAAATCGGCCAATGGGCGGCTCGGCGGCACATTCCATTGAGCTTTCATCTGCTTGGTTGTCTTGCCAAACAGCGCATGGTCCCCCTTGCTTCGGATGATGCCGAAGTCCTTGTTATCACCGGTTTGCTCGAAGATGACAGTGGACAACTCCTTCTCAGTCTCGGTGAGTTTTTGGCGGGCCATCACCCGCTCCGCCTCCAGTAGTCGCTGCTCGATTAGCTCTGCTCGGCGTGTTTTAACTGCGAAATACGTTTGTGCGAATGCGATCTCGGGCTTTCCGGAATCCCCATTCTGAGCGACGAGGTAGCACGCATACCTCGTCAGCATGATTTCATCGATCTCCCTCTGGCTTCCCGAGCCCAAATCCACCATTTTTCCGACGTCGGAAAAATGGTCTTGGACTTCGTGGCCCGACAATTCACAGGCTGTCTTTGCCTTTGAGACCGCGTTTAGGAAATTTTTCCACGTCGCATAACCCAGCAGATGTTGAAGGTCGCGCGCGAGCCAATATTCAACGCCATCCTCCGTCGTTTGGGCGTGCCCCTCGAAAGCGCCCGTCAACTGGTGCACAATGTCCGATTTCATTGATCAGGCCCCTTGAGACAATCCACGGCCGAGCACTACAGACGAGAAAATGTTAGGATAGTGTACTGGCACCTCGGGCGTCGGTTTAGGTCCCGACGGCTTGAGAGATTCGGCTCTTACGACGCCGTGCCGAAAGCCTCAAGACGCATGGCCACCGACAAGTTGGAGACTGCAACATGGCTGCATCGTCCAGAATCGTGACCGCTCTCGTCTGGTGCTCCGCCGCGATCTCGGCGGCGACCGGCCTGTCGGCGATGGTCGGTGCTGCGGGCACGGCAGAAGGTGTGCAACCTGGCGGGCAGATGGCCCAGGCCGACGACGTCACGATCCAGACAGCCCTGCTCCAGCACCCCGCACGGGACCTCTACGAGCAATTCTGCGCCGGTTGCCACGGGCTCAACCTCGAAGGCGGCAGCGCCAACGGCTTCCTCACCGCTGACGACTGGTACTACGGCTCCCACCCCGACACCGTGTACGCGTCGATCGCGGACGGCATCATCGAGGGCGGCATGCCCGAGTTCGGCTCGGCCTTCACCGAGGAACAGATCGGCCAGCTCGTGAGCTACGTCACCACCGCGGTCGGCAGCGGCGAGGCTGTCGCAAACCGCTTCGGCATTCCAGACATCATCGAGACGCGGCGGTACGACCTGCGGGCGGAGGTAGTGGTGGGCGATGACCTCGAGACGCCGTGGGGCATCGAGTTCATCGACGCCGACACGGCTCTCATCACCGAGAAGTCGGGCCGATTGCGCTGGTTCCGCAACGGTCGGCTCGAGCCGCAGCCCATCGAGGGCACGCCCAAGGTCGCCGACCGCGGGCAGGGCGGCCTGATGGAGGTCGCGATCGATCCGGAATGGGACGCTGGCGAGGACTGGGTGTATCTGGGCTTCACGCACGGGCCGGAGGGCAATCGCGGACCGGCGATGACCAAGATCGTGCGCGGCAAGATCGTCGATAACGAATGGACCGAAGAGCAAACGCTGTTCGAGGCCGACCGCGATGACTATGTGCGCAGCGGCCTGCACCACGGCTGCCGAATCGACTTCGACGCTGACGGCCGGCTGTACTTCGTGATCGGTGATCGCGGCCAGAGCAGCCAGGCACAAGACCTCACCACGCCAAACGGCAACGTCTTCCGCATCAATCGTGACGGCACCGTGCCGAGCGACAACCCGTTCGCTGATCGCGGCGGCGGCGTGTATCCGCAGATCTGGTCGTACGGCCATCGCAATCAGCAGGGGCTGGTGTTCGACCCCGTGACCG
>JBCCQU010000175.1:0-5537 GCA_039208875.1 Planctomycetota bacterium | reverse complement strand
GCCGGCACCGCCGCCGCCCTCCGGAGCGCGTAGCGGCGCGTAGATCGCACCGGCCGAGAAGAAGCCGTTGATCCCGGGCGAACCGGGAGTGCCGGCCGACGCCGAGCCGCCGTCATCGCCGACATACGCAGCCGACGGGAACCAGTCGCCGCGGTCGGGTGGCGTGCCGAGCCCGCCAAGGCCTCGCCCACCGGGCGCGCCCGACAGCCCCGTCCCAAACTCGCCGACGCTGCCCGGCGATCCATCGTCGCCCGTGCGGTCGCCCACCTCAGCCCGCCCTCCTCGACCGCCGTTGCCACCGCGGCCGCCGTTGCCAAACTGTCCTCCGCCGCCGCTCGTGCCGCCCGCGCCGCCCAAACCCGCCGAACCGCCGCGAGGCTGCGCACAGATCTCGCAACTCACACCCGACGAACTCTCGCAGCCCGGATCGCCGCGCTGCCCCGTGCCGCCGTCTTCGCCGTCCGTGCCCGGCAAGCCGTCGACACCATCTGCGCCCCGCTGCGCAACAACAGTCGATCGAACGAGGAACAGCCCGACGACCTGATCCAGCATCAGACCAATCGCGTTGCCGCCGTTCGCATCGGCACCGGTCAGCCTCACGCCATCCATCACGATGTCTCTCGAACCCGGCGTCACCACGAGCCGAACGATCGTCGTTGTGTTGCTCGCAACATCGCGCGACCAATCGTCGCGCGAGTCGAAGCCGCCCATCAGCACCGCGTCGCTCGCGATCGTCTCGTCGAAGTACGTCCCGAGATCGAGATAGATCGGCCGACGCTCGGACCCCGCAACGACGAGCGCCGCCTCGATCGTGGCGAGCGGCGACTCGCGCGTGCCGGCATCAACCGCGTCGTCATCACCGAATAGTGCCGACACGTAGATCGGCTCGCCCGCCGACGCCATACCGACAGCGCAAGCGATTCCAACAGCTGCCAAAACCCCAGCCCTCTGCATACGCATCGGCATCATCGTCCTCCTCACGTTCCCGAACCCAGCCAGCCTACTGCCACCACCCCACGAAGCCGCCCGCATTTTCAATATCCGGCTTGAACCACCAAGAAACCCGCCGCGACCGGCCTCGCAGCCCCGGCAACAACGCGACAACGGCCGCTACGATTTCAGCATGGCCGACAACGACGTCACAACCCAGCCGGATACCGATCATCCCCTGAAGACGATCAGTCTCGAGGTCGAGCAGCCAATCCCGACGCCGCGGGATGACCAGCCGGACAACGACTGCTGCCAGACCGAAGGCAGCTCGCCGGACGCACCCCGCGACAACGCCTCGCCCACCGCCGCCCGCGGCTACGCAGCGCTCGCCACGCTCGTCGCGTACATCCTCCTCGCGAGCTTCCTCGGCGCACTCCCCACCGTCACCCTCAACGATGTCATGGCCAACTTCATGGGCGGCTTTTTCATCGCGTTCTCGTTCTTCAAAGTCCTCGACCTCAGAGGCTTCGTCGCATCCTTCAGGCGCTACGACATACTCGCTGAGAAGACCCCGCCCTACGCGTGGGCGTACCCGGGCATCGAGCTTGCGCTCGGCCTCGCCTACCTCACAAGGCTTTGGCCCGTTTTCATCGCGATCGTCACGCTCCTCATCATGCTCGTCGGCACCGTCGGCGTCGCACGCTCACTCATCCGACGCGACAAAATCCGCTGCGCGTGCCTCGGCACCGTCATCAATCTGCCGCTCGGTACGGTCACGCTCATCGAGAATCTCGGCATGGCCGCCATGGCCGCAGCCATGCTCTGGATGCGCTTCGTGCCCGAAGCAACGACGACACCCACCGACTTGTCGTTCGCCGGCTGAAACCAACAGCATCCAACGCGCGAAACCAACATCAAGCACACCCCCGCCGCAGGAGCGCGACATGGCAATCGATCGCTGCTTCTGCCACAAAGTGCCGTTTACCCAGCTCAAACAGCTCATCGATAACGGCGTCGGCGACGATATCGACGAACTGTCCCGCCAAACCCGCTGCGGTACCTCGTGCGGCATCTGCCTGCCCTACATCAAACTCGTTATCCAAACCGGCCAAACATCGCTGCCCATGCTCTCCACGCAGCAGTTCGAAGCGCTCGCCGACCAAGTTAAAGCCGAACGCGACGCCCGCAAACGCTAACGCGACAACGAACGCAACGACGTCCAACCACTCCGTGCGCCCGCAACATCCATGTGCGTTGCCACGCTGTGCGCACAAAGCGGGCCCGGCGTTTCACCGAGCCCGCGAGTCATTTCAGTCGATGTCGCGTGAGCCGCGCTCGATCAGTTCTCGGTGCCCGGCTGCTCGATAGCGATCGTGTCGCGAATCGCGACCTGCGGCACACCGATCGTGTCCTCCGACGACGCGCCGAGTGCCTCGGCTGCCTCGGCCGCAGCAGCGATCATCTCGGCCTCGTCCTCTTCCGTGGCCGGCGGCTCGGCGAGGTACTTCACCTTGATCGCCTGATGCTCGCGGAAGCCGGTGCCCGCCGGGATCAAGTGACCCAGCAGCACGTTCTCCTTGAGGCCGATCAACTCGTCCTCCGCACCACGCAGCGCAGCCTCCGTCAGCACCTTGGTCGTCTCCTGGAACGACGCGCCAGACAAGAACGACTCCGACTGCAGCGATGCCTTGGTGATGCCCAGCAGCAGCGTACGACCCGTTGCCGGACGCGCCCGCTTGCCCTTGGCCGGCTCCTTGCCGAGCGCCTCAGCCTTCGCGTTCGCTTCCTTCACGTCGTCCTTCGGATACAGCTCGCCCTCGCGAAGATCCGTCCCGCCCGGATCGCTGATCCGCACCAGCTGAGCAACCTTGTTGTTCGTCTGGCGGAAGCGGAAGCGATCCATCACCTCATGCGGCAACAGGTCCGTATCGCCCGGGTTCTCCACGCGCACCTTCCGCAACATCTGGCTGACGATCAACTCGATGTGCTTGTCGTTGATCTGCACACCCTGAGCGCGGTACACGTTCTGCACCTCGTCCAGCATGTACGACCACAGCGCTTCCTCACCCTTGATCCGCAGGATGTCCTTCGGATCGAGCGGGCCTTCCGTCAGCGGATCGCCAGCCGTCACCGAATCGCCAGCGTGCACGAGCAACTGCTTATCCGACGGCACGTGGTGATCCTTCTCGATGCCCGAGTCGGAGATCACGCGGATCGTCATCTTGCCCTTCCGCTTGTCGGAGTGCAGCTCGACACGGCCCGAGATCTCCGCCATCGCTGACGGATCCTTCGGCTTGCGTGCCTCGAAGATCTCCGTCACCCGCGGCAGACCACCGACGATGTCCTGCGAACCCGCAGCCGCACGAGGCTGACGAGCAAGCATCTGACCGGCGGTGACCTCATCGCCGTCGGCGACCTCAATACGCGCCTTAGCCGGCAGGTAGTGGAAGTCGAGGATCTGCCCGTCGGCATCGACGATGTTGATCTGCGGGTGCAGGTCGCCCTTGTGCTCGATGACGGTCAGCGCCTTCTGGCCACGGCCTGCATCCTCTTCCTTCGCGGTCTCGCCGATCTCGATGTCGACGTAGCGAACCACGCCGCCCTTCTCAGCAAGAATCGGCGTCCGGTGCGGGTCCCACTGCACCAGCACCTCGCCACGCTTCAC
This sequence comes from Planctomycetota bacterium, assembly GCA_039208875.1. Classification (GTDB taxonomy): domain Bacteria; phylum Planctomycetota; class Phycisphaerae; order Phycisphaerales; family UBA1924; genus JBCCQU01. The sequence goes on along the minus strand of JBCCQU010000175.1, from coordinate 1,942 downwards.
CTTCGCGCCGGGCTGCACACGAATCATCGCACCGTACGGCACCTTCGACTTCTCGATCTCGCGGCCCTTGTCATCGAGCACCGCGACCTCGCCGTTCCGCTTCAGCGAAACCATGACGTCGTTGCCGTCCTCGTCCTTCACCGGCACCTCGTTGCAGTCACGCAACTCGATCGTGCCCGCGTTCGACGCGCGATACTCCGACTGCGCGATCGTTCGCGTGCCGATGCCGCCCGTGTGGAACGTCCGCATCGTGAGCTGCGTGCCCGGCTCGCCGATCGACTGAGCCGCGATGATGCCCACCGCGAGTCCCTCTTCGACGAGGCGACCGGTCGACATATCCATGCCGTAGTCAAGCACCGAGCAACCGCTCGCGCTCTCGGTCGTCAGCGGGCTGCGAACAACAACCGCGTCGATGCCGAGCCCCTCGATCTGAGCTGCAGCCTCCGGCGAGATCATCTCGTTCGCGCCCACGATCGTCTCATCGGTCCGCGGATCGATGATCGCGTTCACGCTTGCACGGCCGACGATCTGCTCGCTCAGCGGCACATCGATCTCTTCGCCCTTGTAGATGGCGCGTTTCACGATGCCACGCTTCGAGCCGCAGTCGTGCTCGCCGATGATCACGCTCTGCGCGATGTCGCACAGCTTCCGCGTGAGGTAGCCCGAGTCGGCCGTCTTCAGAGCCGTATCCGCAAGGCCCTTACGAGCACCGTGCGTCGAGCTGAAGTACTCAAGGATGTTCAGACCTTCGCGGAAGTTCGCCCGGATCGGCGTCTCGATGATCTCGCCCGAAGGCTTGGCCATAAGACCACGCATGCCCGCGAGCTGCATCATCTGCGACACGTTGCCGCGTGCGCCCGAGTCTGACATCGTGTCCACCGGGGTCAGATAGAACGTGCCGGCCTTCGTCTCGATGTCGGCGTAATCGCCCTTCTCATCGCGGCGATCGTTCTTCAGCGTCTCGATCAGCTTCTTCGTCACCTGCTCGCGGCAACCCGCCCAGATATCGAGCAACTGGTTGTATCGCTCACGCGCGGTGATGATGCCGCGGTCGTAGTTCTTCTCGACGCGATCCACCTTGTCCTGCGCAGCCTGCAAGATCTCCGTCTTCGAGTCCGGGATCCGCATGTCCATCACGCCGAAGCTGATGCCGGCCAGCGTCGCGTTCTTGAAGCCGATCGACTTCATGTTGTCCAGCAGATCGATCGTCGCCGGCTTGCCGCAATACAGGTAAACGTCGTCGATGACCCGCGCACAGCCCTTCTTTCCGAGCGCGCAGTTGTAGAACGGCATGCCCGGCTCGAGGATCTCCGAGAAGATCACGCGACCGACCGTCGTAATCACACGGCGGTTGTCGGGCATCGCCTTGGGCGCACCGGCCTGCGACTCGACCACCTCGCTAAACGCCGGCAGACGCACCGCGATCTTCTCGTGAAGATCGATGATGCCCGAATCGTGCGCCAGCATCGCCTCGTGGCGATCCTTGAAGCGACGCAGCTCGTTCTCCGGCCGGTCGTCGGGCACGTCGGCCGTCAGGAAGTACACGCCGAGCACGATGTCCTGCGAAGCCGAGATGATCGGCTTGCCGTTGGCCGGCGAGAAGATGTTGTTCGTCGAAAGCATCAGGCACTGAGCCTCAGCCTGCGCCTCAACACTCAGCGGCAGGTGCACCGCCATCTGGTCACCGTCAAAGTCGGCGTTGAACCCGCCGCACACCAACGGGTGCAGCCGGATCGCGTTGCCCTCGACAAGCACCGGCTCGAACGCCTGGATGACCATGCGGTGCAGCGTCGGTGCGCGGTTCAGCATCACCGGATGCTGATCGATGACCTCTTCGAGGATGTCCCACACCTCGGCGTCGCGACGCTCGAGCATCCGCTTGGCGCTCTTGATCGTGTCCGCGAGGCCGTGCTCCTTGAGCTTCCGAATGATGAACGGCTGG
>JBCCQU010000174.1:0-5540 GCA_039208875.1 Planctomycetota bacterium | reverse complement strand
CCATCGGCCTCTATCCCGACGGCCAGCCCGGCGAAATCTTCATCAAGATCGCCAAAGAAGGCTCCGCGATCTCCGGCTTCTGCCAGGCCTTCTGCCGAGCCTTTTCCCTCGCCATGCAGCACGGCCTCTCCGTCGACGAAGCCGTCGTCCGATTCAAGGGCATGCGCTTCGAGCCGATGGGCGCCACCAGCAACCCCGACATCCCCGAAGCACAGTCCATCGTCGACTACATCGCCCGCTACCTCGAGATCGAGTACGGCGAGACTTCCTTCAAGAAGCGCTGAGCAAACGTCAACACAACTCAAAGCCCGCGTGACCCGAAGCGAACCGCGCGCGCCTCACCTGCGATCGCGTTCTCCAACTTCGGCCGCGGTCCTCTGGATCGCGTCTGCTTTGGGGGCGGGGACATCTTGTCCCCGGGCAATCGTCAGTCCTACCACGATCCAACAATCGCGTCGACGACTCTTGCCTTTGGGGTGTGGTCCTCTGGATCACGACATCTGTCAACCAACCCAAGCCAGATGCTCCCCCTCTCAGGGGGAGCTGTCGCCGAAGGCGACTGAGGGGGTCGCCCGCCTTTGCCGACCTATCGCAGAACCTCGAAGTCGGGGTTATTGACCGTGAGTATCTCACCCAGAGGCACGTCGATCTCGCCAGCCCAATGCTGCTTGTGATCCAGGTCGTACATTGCGATGTCAGGGCGCGACCGGATCACCGCCCGAAGACCGCGCGGGTCTACCTGCCAATCATCAAGACGCAGCAATCGCTCCTCGATCGCAGCTACCGAAGGCTTCCCCAACTCCGGCAAAAAACTTAGTGCCTTCGCCGGCGCGTGCGTCTCGCGATAAATCACCTCATCGCCATCCATAACCAGCAAGTCGAATGCGATGGTGTAGTTCGGTTGTGGGCCTCTTCGCTGGACGCCGTGCGAACGCCAACTCGGCAGCTTCACCTCGTGCACGACCGTCGGCTGACTACCCGACCCCGCAGCCGCTCTAATACGCCGCGAACTGGTGTATGCCTGCGCAAGATCAAGTGAAAGACGCACCGATGACAGCAACTGGGCATCGACCGCGTCGCCGCTCACCGGCTTTGTGATCTGTTCGAGTGCACCGAGCGATCCTCGCTCGACCGTGCGGACCTCGAGCGTTATGTCGTGCGTTGCCCGCCGATGCCGACTTTCCGCGTCGTCAAGATCCTTGCCAGAAAACGAACGCCGTCTCCACTCGGCGTCAAGCATGACACCGACCGGATAACTGCAATCAACGTCCGGGCAAGCGGGGAGTTGCCCAAGGCCAAAGTGCCAGCCAAATTCCGGAAAGCGACCGTCATACGCAGGTGACGGGGTCGGCCCCGACGAAGTAAAGAAATCGCGTGTGAGGCCCACCAATTCCTCACCCGATTCGTACAAGATCCTCGCTTGCACTTCGTAGTACGCAACATTGAGGTGATCCGCCGCGAGAACCTCAACCGGCACCGGCTCGCCACGAAACCAAACCTTGCGATACAGGATCAGTTCCTCAGCCGCGTCACGCGACAGCGGCTTTGCCCAAGCCCCAACCGCCCGGACCTGCCACGCGCTCATCAACGGCGTGCGATCAACGATCACCCCACCGATATCCGTCGACATATCCGGGTGCCACTTCGCAAGCACGATCAATCCGGTCGTCGGCATCAGCGCCCACCAGCCCTCGCCTCGCCGCTCATGCGCCGGCTTCAGCCACACCCAAGGCAGCAGCACCAGCAACAATCCCGCCGCTGCAATCAGCCGTTTCCGTCGCGTCTTCCGCAGCCGCTTCGCTGTACGCGCGTCCTTGCCGCACTCCGGGCACACCAGCACCCCGCGCTCTGCTAGCCCCGTCATGTCGTGCCAGCACTTCGGGCACCGATCCCGCCCGCGTGATCGGCTCCACCAAAGTCCTTTCCAAACCGCGAGCGCTCCCACGGCCGACACCCCGACCAGCAGCGTCGTCGCGAGCCAACCTATTTCGAGCAAATCGGCCATGACCCGCCCTTCCCAAACGCCGCTGCATCACGCTGCCCTACAGGCTTACCGCTGCGAAGCCACCAGGTTCGGCGGCCGCTCACCCCGCAAAATCGCAGCCGCATTGTCAGCCACCATCTGCGTCATCATCTCACGCCATCGCTGCTCCGCACTCCCGATATGCGGCGACATCGTCACGCTGTCCAGCCCCACCAGACCCGGGTGCACACGCGGCTCATCCTCAAACACATCAAGCCCCGCGCCCCAAAGCCTGCCAGCTTGCAACGCCTCAGCCAGCGCAGCCTCATCGACGATCGGCCCGCGGGCTGTGTTCACCAAGATCGCTGTCGGCTTCATAAGTCCCAGCTCGCGCGCACCGATCTGGTGCCTCGTCTCCCGCGTCAGCGGCGTGTGCACACTCACCACGTCCGCCCGCTGCAAGCCCTCATCCAGACTCACCCATTCCGCAGCCATCGGCGCGAGCTCGTAGTCCCACTTCCGCGACCGCGCGACATACAGCACACGCATACCAAAGCCGAGCGCGCGCTTCGCCACCGCGTGACCGATCCGACCAGCCCCCACAATCAGCAGCGTCTTGCCGGTGATGTCCATGCCCATCCACTCGGCCATGCCGATCGGCCCGCCCTCTGCCCACGCGCCCGACCGCGCATACCGATCGCCCGCGATCAGCTTCCGCGTCGTCGCGAGCAGCAGCGCCCACGCCATATTCGCCGTGCCCTCCGTCACCGCGTCCGGCGTGTTGGTCACCGCCACACCACGCTGCGCGCACGCATCCATGTTGATGTTGTTGTACCCCACCGCGAAGTTGCACACACCCCGCAACTGCGGCCCGGCTGCATCCAGCAACTCCGCATCCACAGCATCACTAAACATCGAGACGATGACCGACGCGCCGCGCACAAACTCGATCAATCCATCTCGCGTCGGCGGCCCGCTGCCCAGCGTGCGCACATCCGCGCCCTCCACTACCATCTCGCCCGGCACCGTCCTTGTCACAGCCACGATCGGCTGACTTTCCACATTGCTCTGCGTCATCGCTGCTTCCTCGCTGTCACTTTGCCCAGCATCAGCCTATCGCTGTATGTTCATGCCCCGTGCGACTCATGACGTGGAACATCCTGCACGGCGGCGGCCCGCGACGCACGCCGCTCATCGCCCTCGAACTCGTCGAGCAACAACCCGACATCCTGCTGCTCACCGAATTCCGCGTCGCCAAGGGCAGCCAACTCCGGGCGGTCCTCGCCGACCACGGCCTCACGCACCAACAAACCTCCCACCCCGGCCCGCGGCAGAACGGCCTGCTGCTCGCCTCGCGCTGGCCGATCGACTCCGTCAATGTCCCACCACCCACGTCGTGCGCACCGCGCATCCTCGAAGCCGACACCGCCGGCCTCCGCATCCTCGGCTTGCATATCCCCGAGAAACGCGGCGATTCCAAACGCCTTCACGCCTGGGCACACACCATCAACCGCGCCCGCGCGCTCGCCGACCGCCCCGCCGTCCTGCTCGGCGATTTCAACACCGGACGCAACGGCAGCGACGGCCCGCGACACGCCTTCGACTGCACGCAACGCCTCGGCCAACTCGCGACGCTCGGCTACATCGATGCCTGGCGAACGCAAAACCCGCACGGCGTCGGCGCGACTTGGCACGGCGAACTCGACCGCCGCGAAGGCTGGACCAAGGGCCGACGCATCGACCACGCATGGCTCTCGGCCCCTGTTTCACAGCGTCTGCGAGCTGTCCACCATGACGCGAGCACAGTCGCACAAGGCCTGTCCGACCACACCTCGCTCGTGGTCGAATTGGCGCGCACAGACGCGGAAGTCGCCTGATTTCAGGGGTCTCCGGCACCCCCGCGTCGTTTTACACTGTTTTTTCAGTGCTTTTTGACGCTGCACGCGTTGCGAAACCCGATACTGTCCGATAAACCGCTGCAGACAAGGGGGCAAACGAGGCCCTCATCGCGGCACGGAGCCGCGAAGCAAGCAGCAAGATCCCGGCGCGGAGTTGCGTCGGGCGGCAACGCCGAGACCCGGACAACGCGTGCCGGGCACGGACCACGAAGGAGTGTTGGAGTCCGCCATGGCTAAGAAAACCACCAAGCAAACCACGAAGAAAACCACCCGCAAGGTCACCAAGAAGGTAGCAGCCAAGCCGGCAGCACCGGCGCTGAAGGCGCCCGTCGCCGAGACGCCCCGCACCAAGAGCGAGGTCATGACGCTCCTCGCCGATCACACCGGCCTCAGCAAGAAGGAAGTCGCATCGGTCTTCGACGGCATGGGGCAGCTCATGGCCAAGGACCTCGGCCGCCGCGGACCCGGCATCTTCAACGTGCCCGGCCTCATGAAGGTCACCGTCCAGCGCAAGCCCGCAACCAAGGCGCGCAAGGGCATCAACCCCTTCACCGGCGAAGAGACCGTCTTCAAGGCCAAGCCCGCACGCAACGTCGTCAAGGTCCGCCCGCTCAAGGGCCTCAAGGACATGGTCTGACAGACCGCCCGCACTGACAACGCTGCATAAAGCAGCGCACGTCAGGCAGTGCAAATCACCCGCCGGGTCGGCCACCATGCCGGCCCGGTGTTGTTTTTGCGCGCGCTACGCTGTCCGAGTGACCGCTCCGACACACCACATCGTCAACCGTGCGCCCCGACCCGCTGTGGCCCTCGAAACCACGCTCCTCGCGCACGGCCTGCCCGCTGGCGAAGGCCTGCCCTTCGCTGCCAGACTCGACGAGGCCGTGCTCGCAGCCGGCGCACACCCCGCCACGATCGGCATCGTAAATGGCGCGCCAACAGTCGGCCTCAACGACGACGAACTCCGGGCACTGGTCTCGCCGGACACGCCCAAAATCAACAACGCCAACCTCGGCATCGCGATCCACCGCCGAACGCACGGCGCAACCACCGTCGGCAGCACCGTCGAACTCGCAGCCGCAGCCGGCATCCGCGTCATGGCTACGGGCGGCATCGGCGGCGTGCACACCAACTACAGCACAACGCTCGATATCTCGAGCGATCTCGCCACGCTCGCACGCTTCCCCGTGGCTGTCGTCGCGAGCGGGCCCAAGTCCATCCTTGCCGTCGCAGCCACGCGCGAGCTGCTCGAAACCCTCGGTGTGCCCGTCGTCGGCTACCGCACCGACACGCTGCCCCGCTTCTATCTGCCGGAGTCAGATATCCCCGTCGATGCCCGCTTCGATGACCCGGCCGACTTGGCTGCGTTCGTCGGCCGCGAGGTCACACGCTCGGGCCGGGGCGTGCTTGTTGCCAATCCGATTCCCGAAGCCGACGCGATCGACGAGGCCGACTGGCAGCGTTGGTGGTCCGAAGCCGAGGCTGCGACCGCCGACATCGAAGGCCGTGCGCGCACGCCGGCAGCGCTCGCCAAGCTGCACGACATCAGCGACGGCGCAACACTCGTCGCCAATCTCGCTTTGGTCCTCAGCAACGCCACGCTCGCAGCCCAGCTCGCCAGCCGCGTCCATCCCGCGAAAGCCTGACGAGCCCTACGCGCCCTCGCCCTTCAGCCGCTT
>JBCCQU010000173.1:0-5566 GCA_039208875.1 Planctomycetota bacterium | reverse complement strand
CTTGCGCCGGTCATCGGCTACGACGACGCGGCGGCCCTCGCCAAAGAAGCGTTCGCGACCGGGCGCACGGTCCGTGAGGTCGCCAGGGAGCAGACCAGTATTTCCCCCGACGAACTCGACAAGTTGCTCGATCCGCATCGAATGACGGAGCCGGACCGGGCCTAAGCCCGAATCAGCGTGCATAATGAGGTGGTGACGAGCGAACCGGGCCGCGGGGCCGGCGGCTTGTCATCGAGTGAAGTGGTCGAACACGATCGCCGGATCCGCCAGCGGAGCGCACAGCTCCCGAGCTGCGGTCGGCAAGATCGCTCAAAATCGCAAGGTGGAACACGATGTCGAAGACGAAGCAAGCCGCATATCAGCCCTTCGAGACGCTTGAGCCACGCTGTCTGCTCGATAGCTCGTTCGCGAGCGTTGGTATCGCGGTCGGGCCATCGCAGGGCCTGCCGGGCGTCGAGGTCTTCAGCACCGAGGGCATCGTCCGGGACGACGGCAGCGTCGGCGGCGATCTGTTCATCGACGGCGACGGCGGCCGTGACCTCGAAGATTCCGACCTGTTCTACAACTCGATCACAAAGCTGCAGGACGGGCGATTCCTCCGCGATCCTGACAACGGCTTCCTGACCAACGACGCGCTCGAGACCAACGGGGCACAGTTCTTGAACTCCGACGGCTTCCCGGCCGGCTGGTTCTTTGCGCAGCACACCGGCGATCGCGAAGAGATCGAGCTGCTCGTTGAACTCCCCGGCTTCGGCGTCAGCGAGAACGACTTCGACGGCCGGTACACGTTTACCGCAATCGGCCTCGATCTCGATGCGGGCGATTACTTCACCGCTGTCGGCCGAATGGACATCGAAGCGAACGGCAACGACATCGAGTTCGATGAGACCGACGGCTTCTTCCCCGTCAGCTCGCTCAACTACGACCGGGTTGATCCGGCCGGTATTCTGAGCGTCGATGATTCCGAGTACTTCTACATCTCGCAAGACGGCAACACCATCATCTTCGCCGACATGGACACCAACGACGGTGAGGTTTACATCGGCATCGCGACGCGCGAGCCAACCGGCAGCGTCGAGTTCAACCAGATGGTCGGGCAGTATCTGTGGGTCGATGGCTTTGGTGCCAACAGCAGCGCCGACTTCCGTCAGCTCTTGCTGCAGCTCGAAGACGACGGCGATTACCGGATTTTCGATCTCGATGACTTCGACTCCGGCATCACCGACAACGAGCTCGAGCGCGGCTTCTGGCGGGTCGACGGCTCGCGGGTAGTCCTCGAGAACGACAACGGCGGCGACATCGATCTCGAGCTGAACCTCGTTGTCGGTGAGGGTGGCGACATCCTCGTGCCACAGGAAATCGATCGCCAGGCGTTCAGCGATCTGCCGACGTTCGGCCTGCTCGTTCGCAGCCAGGCTCCCGCTGATGGCGGCCCGCTCCCCGGCGGCCCTGGCGGCGTCGATGTGCTGTCGATCGCAGCACGGAACGAACTCGGCGAGCTGGTCGTGTTCCAGCGCGAAGCCGACGGCAATTGGTACGAGTCAAACGTCGCCGAGTCGGTCGGCATCCCGAACATCAACGGCGAGCTCGAGTCGTGGATCGATCCCGCGACCGGCCGAACGCAAGCGGTCACGCTCACAGCGACCGGCGTGCTGCTGTTCACCGAGCAAGCCGATGGCTCGTTCACGCTCCGCAATCTCTCCACCGAACTCGGAGCAACAGATATCCCGACGTCGGAGCTCGAAGTCATGCGGGCGGCCAACGGCAACATCTACGTCACCGGGCTAGATGCTTCCAACGACCTCATCACCTACTTCGAGAACGGGCAGTTGACCTCGAACAACGAGAACGCGTGGGCCCACAAGAACATCACGCAAGATGACCTCGTGCCGAATGGCCTCGCAACGCCGGCGTTCTCCGAGCTCGTCAGCTACGCCGTGCCGTGGGGTGGTCTCAACGTCGTTGGCCTGGATTCCAACGGCACCATCTGGGGCGTCTGGACCGGCGACGGCATCGCACCGTGGACCGTTTCAGATCTCACCACCACGTTCGGCGCGGTGCCCCTCGTCGGCGGCCTGACCGTCTTCCAAACCAGTTGGTTCGCGATCAACATCGTCGGCGTCGATGCAGCGGGCGATGTGCAGGCGACTTGGTGGGTGCCGTCCTTCGGCGGCGATTGGGCCCAGACCAACCTCACCACCGACATCGGCGCACCGCAGCTCGATGTCGCGACCATCTCAGCATTCGTCACCAGTTGGGGTGCGCTCAATGTCGTCGGTGCCGACGTCAACACAGGCGAGGTCACCGCGTACTGGTGGACGCCGGCTCGCACCGAGCTTGGCTGGACGTTCAACTCGCTGAGCGACACTGTGCCGGCCGGCTCGCCCGCCCTCACCGGCCCATATGAAGGCGTGAACGGCGACGATGACAGCCTCAACGTCTTTGGTCGCGGACCGAGCGTGACCGGCGGCGGCACCGAGTTTGTCAGGTATTTCTGGCAGCCGACCACAGGACAATGGCTCGCCGAAACCATCACCGACGTCGCAATCGTTCGCTCCTGAATCAGCACCCCGCCGCGTGAGACCTGCTGGTAGCTGAATCGCCCGACCTATTGTGGTCGCATGGCCAGGATGCCGCGCGCAATCCGGGACTTGATCAACGGTGCGATGCTCGCGGATCGCCCGCGTCTGCGGTCGATCGCCAAGAAGATCGCAGCCGGCAAACCCGATCGCAGCGATTGGCAGCCCATCACCGACGACGCTCAGAAGTCCTTCGATCTGCGCACAAGGCGGGCCGACCTCATCCCGGTCCCAGACTTCCCGCCACAGCTACCGGTCAGCGAACGAATCGACGAGATCACCGAACTGGTGCGCAACAACCAGGTCGTTGTGTTGTGCGGCGAGACCGGCTCGGGAAAGACAACGCAATTGCCGAAGGTCTTTCTGCGGCTCGGCATGGGTGACGCCGGCCTCATCGGTCACACGCAGCCGCGTCGACTTGCAGCGCGATCAGTCGCATCAAGGCTCGCTGACGAACTGAATGTGAAGCTCGGCCGCGAGGTCGGTGCCAAGGTTCGCTTCACGGATCAGACCGGCGACGACACGCTCATCAAGGTGATGACCGACGGCGTGCTGCTCGCCGAGATCCAGTCCGATCGCAGGCTGCGCCGCTATCAGGCGCTCATCATCGATGAGGCGCACGAGCGCAGCCTCAACATCGACTTTCTGCTCGGCTATCTGCGTCAACTCCTACCCAAACGCCCCGATCTCAAGCTCGTTGTTACGTCGGCCACGATCGATCCGCAGCGGTTCGCTGAGCACTTCAAAAACGAACGCGGCGAGCCCGCACCAATCATCGAAGTCTCCGGCAGGACGTATCCGGTCGAAATCCGCTACCGCCCCCCCGCTCTCGAAACAGATGACCGCGGCAACGATCGCCACGATCACGCCGAGCATGTTTGCAATGCACTCGACGAACTCTGGCGCGAGCGACGCGGCGATGTGCTTGTATTCGAGCCCGGCGAACGCGAGATCCGCGATACGGCCGAAGCCATCGCGACCCGCTTCGGCTCGTCGGTCGAGGTGCTGCCGCTGTATGCGAGGCTTGCGCACCACCAGCAGGATCAGATTTTCAAGCCGTCGCACGGCCGACGGGTTGTTGTCTCGACCAACGTCGCCGAGACATCGCTGACGGTGCCGGGCATTCGGTACGTGATCGACGGCGGCACCGCGCGCATCAACCGCTACTCGCCGCGCACGCGCGTGCAGCGGCTTGAGGTCGAGCCGATTAGTCGTGCATCTGCCAGACAACGTGCCGGGCGCTGCGGCCGAATCGCCGAGGGCGTGTGCGTTCGGCTGTACGACGAGGCCGACCACGACCAGCGGCCCGAGTTCACCGATCCGGAGATTGCGAGAGCCAACCTCGCAGCAGTGATTCTCCGGATGAAAGCACTCGGCCTCGGCGATGTGTCGTCGTTCCCGTTCGTCGAGGCTCCCGATCCCAAGCGGGTGCGTGCAGGGCAAGAACTACTCGAGCAACTCGGTGCGCTCGATGCTCGCGGCAAGCTCACGCAGCTCGGCGATCGGCTGAGTCGACTGCCGCTCGACCCGCGGCTCGGCCGCATCCTTCTTGAGGCCGACGACCGCGGCTGCCTCGCCGATGCGCTCATCGTGGTGAGTGCGATTAGTGTGCAAGATCCTCGCGATCGGCCGTTCGATCAGCGTGACGACGCGGACGCTGCGCACGCCGCGTGGCGACGCGAGGGTTCGGACTTCTTGAGTCTGGTCGCGCTCTGGAAGTGGTTCGATGAGTCGGCCAAGAAGCTCGGCTCTTCGAAGCTCCGCCGGGCGTGTGAACAGCGATACATCTCCAACAGGCGCATGCGAGAGTGGCGCGAGGTGCATCGCCAGCTCAAGCTCATGCTGTCCGCGATGGGGTATCACGCCGAACCGACCGAGCACACCGAGTACGAGCCGCTGCACCGGTCGCTGCTCGCCGGCATGCTCGACGGCGTGCTCAAGAAAGCGGAGCGCGGCGAATATGAAGGCCTCCGCGGACAGCGTGTCGCGGCGTGGCCGGGCTCGGTCGTCGCCGGCAAGCGGCCGAAGTGGCTTGTTGCGGGTGAACTCGTGCGCACGTCGCGGCTGTTTGCGCGCATGTGCGGGACCATCGAGACACCGTGGATCGAGGAGGCGGCGGGTGATCTGCTGAAGCGGACGTACAGCCAGCCCGCGTGGGAATCGGAAGCCGGCAAAGTCATTGCGTACGAACGCGTGACGCTGAATGGTCTAGAGATCGCAGCGGGTCGCCGCGTGCACTACGGGCCGATCGATCCAGCTGCGAGCCGCGAGTTGTTCATTCGGCACGCGTTGGTGCACGGCGATCTCCGTCGCCGGCCGCCGTGGCTGCGCGCGAATCTCGCGCTCATGGATGAACTTGAGGGCCTTGAGGACAAGCTGCGAGCCAAGGGCGCGCTGCTCCGCGAGGACGCCGCGATCGCGTTCTACGACGAGCACGTGCCGGCCGGAGTGTTCAACTCGGCCAAGTTCGACCGCTGGGCCAAGAAACTCAAGCACGATGGCGATCACCACGTGCGCATGACGCGCGACGACCTGTTGCCCCAAGACGCCGATCTGCCTGATGCCGGCGCGTTCCCGGATGAGCTTGAGACGTTCGGCGCATCGCTAAAACTCGATTATGCGCACACGCCGGGAGCGGGTGCCGATGGCGTGACGCTGTCCGCGTATCTGCCGGATTTGCCGACGCTCGACCCGATGCGGCTGGAATGGCTCGTGCCTGGTTTGCTCGAGGAAAAGGTGCGTGAGCTCATCAAGCTGCTGCCCAAGGATATCCGGCGGCGAATCGATGCGCCGGTGCTGGCAAAGGCAGCGGTCGCTGAGCTTGAGTTCGGCGAGGGCGACCTCTACGACGCGTTGTCCGCACTGATCGAGCGCCGGGCCGGCATCGCGGTGCGCCGGGGCGACTGGCAGCCCGAGGCATTGCCGGGCTACCTCCGCGTCAATGTGCGCATCCTCAACGACCGCGGCAAAGTCATCGACGAAGATCG
>JBCCQU010000172.1:0-5604 GCA_039208875.1 Planctomycetota bacterium | reverse complement strand
GGTCAGCGTCGAGATCGATCGGCAATCGAGCGAGCCGCCGAACGTCGGTGCGGTGCTGCCGGGTGCGGGTGCGCTCGCGCGCGAGTATGTCGTGATTGGTGCGCACTTCGACGGCCTCGGCGAAGCGATCGACGGCCGAACCCGCGGCGGGCAGGCTGCGGTCGGCGAACTGCATCCCGGCGCCGACGACAACGCTTCCGGCACCGCCGGCCTGCTTGTTGCTGCGGAGCGATTGGCTGCGTACCGCGCATCGCTGCCACCGACAGCGGATGTGCGCTCCATGCTGTTCCTCGGCTTCAACGTCGAAGAGATCGGCTTGCTCGGATCGGCCCACTACGTCGCGAATCCGATCGCCCCGATCGGTGCGCACACGGCGATGCTCAACCTCGACATGATCGGCAGACTCCGCGACAACACGGTCGAGATCGGCGGACTTGAAACAGCTCAAGGCTTGCAGGAACTTGCAGCCGAGCCGATCGAGCGCTCGGGCCTTGAGATGAAGCCGATAGATGCCGGACTGTTCGGGCGGTCCGATCACGCGAGCTTCATCGCTGAGCGCGTGCCGGCGGTGTTCTTCTTCACCGGGCTTCACGACGACTATCACACGCCGGCCGACACAGCGGACAAGGTCAACATCGAGGGCGCGATACGCGTGACGAATTTAGCTGCTGACCTCGCGGAAGTCCTGATCACGACCGGCGAGCCGCTGAGGTTCCGTCGCACGTCGCCATCCGGCCGACCGATCACCGACCCGGCGCAGATGCGGGAGCGACGCACCACACGCGAGCCCGCGCTGATCGGCCTCGGCGTGCGCCCAACTCGTGACGATTCGGGCGTCGCGGTCACGCAGATCTTCGATGGCGGCTCGGCAGCCAACTCCGACCTGCAGCCGGGCGATGTGATCGTCAGATGGAACAACGCGGAAATTCGATCGATCGAGGATCTCAGCCGAATGATGGCCGCAGCCCGCGCGGGCAGGACCGCGAAGTTGCTGATCACGCGTGAAGGCGACGAGATGTCGATCGAGATGCCGCTGAGGGCCGCGGACTAGATGCGTGCGTCAGCTACCGCCGACGCCGAGGATCCAGAACAGCAGGCGGATCGCCTCGTCGCTCGATACCGCGACACCAGTTCCTACAGCGATCGCTGCTACTGCAACTGCGGCTTTCGCTCGGCGAGCGTTTCGATCGGCCGGAATGCGATCGAGCGGCGTGCCGACGATTTTTTCGAGGCGTGCTGCCCGATCGACGATCGTGCCGTGCCGCCATGAGCCTTTGGTGGGAGGCAGGCCGTTCGCGCGCGCAACGCGCAGCAGTGCGGAGGCGAGCGCCCAAGACGCTGCGGGGGTCACGATGTCGCTGCCTTCCCGTCGCGAGAGGAGTTTGGCTGCGAAGGCGTCGGCTTGTCGCTCGAATAGTCGGCTGAAACACAGCGCGACCGCAACGCCGCCGAGGAGCGCAGCGATCCCGAGACCACCATCAACCCAGTCGGGGCGAGATTCGATCGCGAGCATGTCGATGACGCCGACGCCGGCGACGATGATGCCCGCCGCGGTGACGATGAGGCCGCCGGCCATCCACGCGGCGTGACGGAATCGCAGGTGGGCTGCCTCGTGCGCGACCACCGCTTCGGCTTCGATCGGACGGAGCCCCGCGAGCAGGGCGTCGGTGAGCAACACGTACCGGATTGGGCCGATGATGCCGACCGCTGCCGCGTTGGCCATGGCTCGGCCTGTTCGCCACACGCGGACATCGAGCACCCGCACGCGTGCGAGCCTGAGAATGGCACGCAAATCCGGGGCATCTGGTTCTCGAGGCAACGGCTGCGTCGGCAGCACGAGCCTGACCAGCACAACGGGGATGACCGCAAACAGCCCAGCGATCGCACCGATGTGTACGAATGTCGAGAGGGTCTCCGATGCGTCGGGGAGAAAGCTGGTTGTGACTCGCGAAGCCGCCTCGACCGATCCGAGCAACAGCAAGGCGGGCACCAGAACAAACAAGCCGTTCTGACGAATCGATGTCCAGAGCAATGCGGGCTTGCCGAATCTCCTGGGCGGCGGCTCGCCTTGGTCGACCGCGTTGAGGATGGCTGCCTCTTGCATGCGCACATCGACGGGCAACCACGCCCACCACCACGCGGCGAACACAACAAGCACCGGCGTTAGGAATGCGAGGTCGCCCGCGAGGATGACGGCATCGAACGCGGATGTGACGTCGACGTAGACGTTTGTCGTGAGCAGAGTGGCTGCTTGCCAAGCGATCGCTGCGGTGCGCGCAACGAGGCTGAGTCGCGAGGCGAGCTGCATTCGCGGCCAAGACAATGCACCGTCGCGGTTATGCAACAGTGCGCGCACGCAGAACGCGATGCACGCGGCCAGCCCGAGATGTGCGGCGAGCCACCAGGCGGTGGCGTTGTTGATCGCAGCATCTTCGATCAGCGGCGGGCCGCCGAGCGCGAACATGAGCAGAACCGCAGCGAGCAACAGCGTGTGATCAAGCACAGTGGAGATTTACTCGGAACCGGCGGCGAACGTACCCAAATCGATGACAGCTCCATCGGGCTGATATAGATCGACATTGAGCATGCCTTCGCTGACGGTGGTAATGACCACGCAGGTGCGCCCGGAACGGGCGGCGTAGGTCTGATCGCCCGCACTCGGACCGGCGAAGGCCCGGCCCGACGTGGACTGCGCGTGAAGGTGATAGTGCACTAATGCCCGGTCGCTCGCTTCGATGAGATCGCGCGAGGCGATAAACGTGCGGTCGTTGACGCGCTGGCTGGGACGCGGCGCGTAGAGCAGTGCTTCGAAGGTGTCGCCGGCGTGCTCGATCATGCCGCCGTACTCGGTGGTGCGGTCGCGGCGGTCGAGCTCGGCTTGGCGGGCCAACTCGCGCAGGACGCTGCCGCTCTGGATTGCTCGATCGGTGACGAGCAGCGTGAGCAGGTCGCCCCAGCCGAGCGACTCATCCCAGCTCTCGAGCTTCTCGGTGCGCGCGCGGCCGAGGATGTCGACGTCGGCGGTGCGCCGGATTTGGTCACGCCCCTGCAACGTGGTTTGTGCGCGCTGGAAGAGCTGATTGCGATCGAGAGCAAGAAGCTCAGGTGCATTGTTGCTTGCCCAGCGGACGGCCTCGATGTGCCGCACCTCGAGTCGGCCGGTGTTTGACGCAGGAATCGAAGCGATGATCGACGAAGACTCGGCCCACCACGCGGCGTTGCTTTGATCGGCTGTGTCTGCGAGGCGGAGGAGCCAACGTAATTCGTCGCCGGTGATGGGCACGACGCGGAGTTCTCGCAGGCCGCGGCGGAGTGCTTCGAGCGATCGCCGTGAGCCGACCGGGGCTTCTCTCGGTTCGATGCCAACGAGCAGTTCGGCTCGCAGGGCGCCAGATGGATCGAGCCTTGCGAGCAAGTCCCACGCATCGGCCCGCGTGCGATCCGACCACTGCATGGCGGGCGGTGTGCCTTCTGGTTCCGGCTGCATGAAGACGCCGAATGCGACAGCGGCCACCGACTGATCCGGGTGCAGTCGCCGGATCGCGAGGTATTCGCTGCGTTCTTCGTCGGGTTTGACGTTTGGTCGCGACAGGCTTCGAACGAGCGACGGTGTTGTTTCGGTCCAGCCTCGCGAGGCTGCGGTCTCGCTGAGCAGGGCGGTCATGTCGTCGACTTGCTCTCGGGGGAGCATGAGGCGGACGAGTTCGCGCGCGTCGGCGTCGAGCTCGGAATCGTCGACCAGGCCGCGGAGGCCGGCGGCTCTCAGTTCGAGCGGTAGAGCGGTCGCCCAGGCAAGGTCGCTGAAGGTTCGCTTGGTGGCTTCCCGGTCGGCGGTGCCGGCGCGCACTTCAGCTGCGAGTTGATCGGTCGCGAGGACGCGGCTGCGGACAGTCCGGCTCGGGTCGTAGACGACGGCTGCCGGGTCCTCGAAGGTGGCGGTGCCGTAGCCGGCGCAGCCGGTGAAGCTTGCGAGCAGGCATGCCGAACAAGCATTGATGAAGCAGAGTTTGATCGGGGTTATCGGTGTCTTTGGCTGCATTCGCATGGGGTTCGGTGGCATTCCGCGGAGTCTAAGCCCCCCGCTGCGTCTCGATCGCGGGGCACGACTATCATCTATTTATGACAAGTGAGCAAGCGAACAGCATCCAACGTCCGGAAGTTGAACGGGTGACGATGGTCCTCGACCGGATTCGCCCGGCGGTGCAGTCCGACGGCGGCGATGTCGAGTTGGTGAGTGTCAACGACGACGGCGTTGTGACGATCCGGCTGCATGGGGCGTGCGTCGGGTGCCCTTCGAGTTCGCTGACGCTGCGGCTGGGTATCGAGCGGAATCTGAAAGAGCACGTGCCCGGTGTCACGGCTGTCAAGGCGATCGAATAGACGCCGACCCTACCATGTACCGAACAATAATCCTGCATCGGCGGGATGTTTTTGTACAAGGC
Organism: Planctomycetota bacterium; assembly: GCA_039208875.1. Lineage (GTDB taxonomy): Bacteria > Planctomycetota > Phycisphaerae > Phycisphaerales > UBA1924 > JBCCQU01. The sequence goes on along the minus strand of JBCCQU010000172.1, from coordinate 1,162 downwards.
GTTTCGTTGGCCTGCTGTGGGCTGTATGCTGCTCGCGGGAGCGTCTCGAGGATCGAGACGTGGTGGAGTATGGCATGCTCGTAATCACTCGACGAGAGGGCGAGGAGGTCGTCATTGGCGACCCTCGCAACCCAATCGGCGTCGTCCGGATCGCATCGATCAAAGGTGAGCGCGTTCGCGTCGCGTTCGACTTCCCACGCGAAGTCGAGATCCATCGACGCGAGATCGCCGACCAGATCACCGCCTCGCCCGAGGCCGACGTGATCGGGACGATCAAACCGGCTGCTGCTGCGACCTGATTTACTGTTGACGATCGGCAGCGGGCAATGCTGGAGAGCATCGCGCGATGTCGTTTGTGCTTTGCGGCTTACTCCGGGTCGCCGCCGCTGTAGTCGTACACCCACTGGCCGATTGCGCGGCCGAAGTCCAGCACCTCGCCGTCGTTGAAGAACAGGCCGAGCTCGCGTTCGGCTGCTTCCGGGCTGTCCGAGCCGTGGATGAGGTTGAAGCTGTTGGAGACACCGAAGTCGCCGCGGATGGTGCCGGGCTCAGCGTTTGAGCCGAACGTCGCACCCATGAGCTTGCGGCAGATGGCGATGGCACCGTTGCCGCGGATGGCGAGCACGAGCACGGGGCTCGATGTCATGAAGGTGACGAGACCGTCGTAGAACGGCTTGCCCTTGTGGGACTCGTAGTGGGTTGCTGCGAGATCGGGGCTGATCTGCATGAGCTTGGTGCCGACGATCTGCAGGCCCTTGTCCTCGAAGCGGCTGATGATGCGGCCCATGAGGCCACGCTGAACTGCATCCGGCTTGAGAATGATGAGTGTCGTTTCCATGTTTGCTTCCTCCGCGTCGACTCTGAAGAGTCCCATGTTTAGGGAGTTTCTTATAGCAGTCTTTGGGCGGATGTGTCGGCTTTGTGCGCACGAAAAAACCCGCGGCAAGCCGCGGGCTTGAGGTTGGTTTCGATCGCGGTCAGGCCGCGAGGCTTGCTGGCTTACTGGGGGCAGCCGGGGAACTGGCCGGAGTTGAAGTAGAAGGCGACGGAGTCGGAGAAGTCGTCGATGTCAAGATTACCGTCGTCGTTGACGTCGGCGACGGGGTCGCCGGCGAAGAAGTTCTGGACGAAAGCTGAGAAGTCATCGATATCGAGGTTGCCG
>JBCCQU010000171.1:0-5604 GCA_039208875.1 Planctomycetota bacterium | reverse complement strand
GCGGCCGATCGCTCACCTGACGCCCGTAATGGCGTGCTTTGGTGGCACCGGTCTCCAGACCGGTGTGGTGGGCCATCCCTTCACCCACCCCTCAACCGCTCAGCCCGCTTCGCTGCCCGCTCTCCAACCTCAGCCTCATCCGCCTGCGCTGCCAGCAGCACCGCCCGGTCGGCCATCTCGATCGCAGCCGTGACATCCCCCGCCCGCTCGTTCCACGTCGACGCCTCGAGCGCCAGCGCCGCAACGCCTTCGCCCGTACGCACACTCGCGACCTCGGTGTATCGCCTCGCTGCCTCCGCCGGCTCGCCCAGCAAGCCGAGGCACTCGCTCGCCAGCCGAAGCACCGATGCCGAACCAGCGTCCGCCGGCTCCACGCCATCCAGCACCGCGAGCGCGCGCTCAGCATCGCCCGCCCGCTTCAGTGCGCGCGCTTCGATCAAGCGCCAGGCGGTGACGCGTGGCTCCAGCTCGCGCGCACGGGCCGCGTGCTGCACCGCCAGCGTGGCTTCGTTTTTCCGCAGCGCGATCTCAGCCAGCGTGCCCCACACCACAGCCCGTTCCTCGTCGAGCAAAGCCGCCGCCAGCAGCGACGCCCGCGCTTCGTCAAGTTCGCCGGTCGCCAGCTTCACCTGCCCCAGATACAGCGGATAGTCGGGGTGCCCCGGCTCGGCAGACCGAGCCGCCGAGTAGTGCTCGATCGCCCGCTCGGGCAGCCCGGCCATGCTTGCAACCGTGCCAGCCTGAAATTCCAGCTCCGCCGGCCGAGGCCCGATCGCCAGCGCGGCCTCGTACTGCCGATACCCCTCCGCCGAGTCGTCCAGCAGCACCAGTGCGCGCGCGAGCGACACCCGGAACGCCTGCTCATCCGGATGCTCGCGCACCGCGGCCCGAAGCACGGTCGCAGCCTGCTCGGTCTTGCCCTCGCGAATTAGCTTGGCTGCCGACTCCAGCACCGCATCGCTGGTCTCGATCGATGCGACCTCGCTTGCTTCGGCCGCTGGCCCGGAGCCGGCCGTGACCACCCGCCAGCCCGCCGAGCCGATGAGCCCGACCGATACCACGACCGCAACCACATCGCCAGGTTTGCCCATGACTGCCATGCAACCACAGTATCCGCCGGCGCGGCCCTCTACACTGCCGGCAGCGATGTCTGACACCGACCAAACCACTGCTGCAACGCCGGCCGAAATGCCGAGCAAGTACATCCCCGCCGATCACGAGGCCCGAATCCGCGAGCGGTGGGATGTCGCCAAGGCGTTCCACGCCGACCCCGGCCGCGTGCTGCGGGGCGAGGCCAAGCCCTACGCCATTCTCATCCCGCCGCCCAACGTCACCGCAGCCCTGCACCTCGGCCATGCGCTCAACAACACACTGCAGGATGTCCTCGCCCGCGCGCACCGCATGAAGGGCTTCGAGACGCTGTGGATGCCGGGGACCGACCACGCCGGCATCGCCACGCAGACTGTTGTCGACAAGCGTCTCCGCGAGGCCGGCGAGCCCGCGCTGGCCGACTACAAAAAGATCGAGGCAGACGGCGGCGACGGACGCACCCAGTTCATCGCCAAGGTGCAAGCGTGGAAAGACGAGTACGAAGCGCGCATCACCGATCAGCTCAAACGCATGGGCTGCTCGTGCGATTGGGACCGTCAGCGATTCACGATGGACGAGATCTGTGCGCAGGCTGTCCGCGAAGCGTTCTTCAAGCTGTTCAAGGACGGCCTCATCTATCGCGGCAAGCGGCTCGTCAATTGGGACCCCGTGACGCAGACCGCGCTGGCCGACGACGAAGTCGAGATGAAGGAAGTGGAGGGCCACTTCTATTACCTCCGCTACCCGCTTGTGCAACCCAAGCCGGGCGCATCGGTCGATACGAGCACAAGCGTGCTGCACCATCTCAGTGATGAGCAGTTCGTGCCCGTCACGTGGTCGGAGCTGGCCGCCCGCGGCTATCCCGCAGCCGAGACACACCCCGGCGACGATCAGGCCTTCGTCACGGTCGCAACGACCCGGCCCGAAACCTACTTCGGCGATACCGCTGTCGCGATCAACCCGGGCGATCCCCGCGCCAAGGCGGTGCAGGGCTTCTATTGCGAGCTGCCGCTGGTCGGCCGCGTCATCCCGATCGTGCAAGACGATTACGTCGTGATGCCAGCCTCGATCCCGGGCATCGAGCGCGACGAGGATGACGACACACCGACCGACCCCAAAGCCAAGATGGCGACCGGCTATCTCAAGGTCACGCCCGCCCACGATCCCAACGACTACGACATCGGCCAGCGGCACGACCTGCCCATCATCAACGTCATGGCGCCCGACGGCTCTATCTCCGACGCCCACGGCTGGTCGGACGTCGGCGATGCGCACCTGTTCGTGGGCAAGAGCCGCGAGGATGCGCGCGAGCTGGTCATCCGCGAGTTCCGCGACCGCACCGTCGGATCGGCACAACTGCTGGCAAAGATGACGCCGTATGCGCACAGCGTCGGCCACAGCTATCGCAGCCACGCACCGATCGAGCCGTACTACACCGATCAGTGGTATGTGAAGGTCACCGACGATCGCCTCCGTGGCAACGCCCAGCGTGCGCTCGTGCCCGAGCAACGTACGGAGCAAAGCCTCGAAGCCTGGCCCGAGTCCTTGCCCCGTGGCACGGGCGTCCCGCCCGTGTCCAGCCCGGTCAGGGCTGGCCAACTCTCGAAGCACCAGCGCGACCTCCCCCATTGGCAGATGGGAGGGGCAACCTACCACGTCACTTTCAGGACCCACGGCAGTCGTCAACTCACGGACGCAGAACGGCACGACGTTCTGGCAGCATGCACCCACTGGCATGGCGATCGTCTGCAACTCCGCCTCGCATGCATCATGCCGGATCACGTTCATTTGTTACTGACACCGAGTCAGCGAGGCAGCGACGATTGGTGGCCACTTCCGGAGCTCATGCACAGCATCAAGAGCTTCACCGCTCATCAACTTGGTAGCGGCGAGCAACTCTGGCAGGGCGAGTACTACGACCGCATTATGCGTAACGAGAATGAGTTCGACGAGACTGCGAAGTACATCGCGATGAATCCCGTCGAAGCTGGCCTGGTTGGTGACTGGCGCGAGTACGAGTTCACGTGGCGCGAGGGTGATGGCTCACCTGTGCCGCAAGCGGCACAACACGGGCGGGACGCCCGTGCCACAGGCCCACAACATGGGCGGGACGCCCGTGCCACGGGGAGCAGTTCCGACGGCACCATGTCCTTCCACCCGCCGCGGTACGCCAAGACGTATGAAGGTTGGCACGACAACCTCCGCGATTGGTGCATCAGCCGTCAGCTGTGGTGGGGACACCAGATACCGGTGTGGAGCGGCCGCATCGCTCACCTCAAGGACGAGTTCCACGGCAAATCGCCGCCCCCCGTAACTAGGGACCTAAGCGGAACGTTTGATGAACAGCGTTTCTGGGAACAGCTCGCTGAATGGCAAGCGGCTGGACGACTGTGTTACAAGGCCGAAACCTCGGGCATGAGGCCGGAGATTGCGCCTGGGCTCGGTGACGACGACATCGACCTTGGGATTTGCGTGCGAGACCTCAAGGACGCTGAAGTAGTGACATTTCTCTCACGGTTCGGGTCACTCCGCCAAGACCCCGACGTCCTCGACACATGGTTCTCATCAGCTCTCTGGCCGCTGTCCACGCTCGGCTGGCCTAGCAACGTCGTGCCCGATGCAGCTGTGCTTGCGCCGTCACGCGTCGCACTCGACGCCAAAGAGCCCGACTCCATCCGCACGCTGTACATCAAGCGCGTCGGCTCGTGGCGAGACTTCATCGGCACCGAAGACGAGCACTCCGGCGAACTCATCGATCGCCTGCTGCACCTGCGTGATTACGCCGATGACGTGAACGGCCGCAAGCCGCTCGTCTACCAGTTGTTTAGCCTCGAAGGTCTCGCAGCGGGCAACGACACGCCGCTCGTCGCGCCCGAAGATATTCAACAGTGCGATGACCTTGTCTGCGTCGTCGGCGTGCGCGCCGAAGGCGACATCGAAACCAAGTTCGGCCCGATGAACCTCGACGCGTGGCTGCGTTCGCACAGCTTCGCCGACTGTGATCTCGGCGGCCTGCTCAACGCCTTCAACCCCACCAGCGTGCTGTGCACAGCCCGCGAGATCATCACGCTCTGGGTCAGCCGCATGGCGATGTTCAATCGCTATTTCCTAGGCAATGGGCAATCGGCAATGGGCAATGGGGATGGAACTCCCGGAGAAGCCGGCCCGCCGCCCTTCGCCGACGTCTTCATCCACGCCATGATCCAGGACGGCGAAGGCCGAAAGATGTCCAAGAGCCTCGGCAACGGCGTCGATCCGCTCGATATCATCGCCACGCATGGCTCCGACGCCATGCGATTCACGCTGGTGCAGATGACCACGCAAACCCAAGACGTGCGCATGCCGGTGGAACACGACGAGGCGACCGACAAGAACACGTCGCCCAGGTTTGATCTCGGCCGCAACTTCTGCAACAAGCTCTGGAACGCAAGCCGATTCGTCATCACGATGCTCAGCGAGCACATGGATGCCGCTGCGGGCCCGATCGATACGTCCGAGCTCACGCTGCCCGATCGTTGGATGCTGTCAAGGCTCGAGGCCGCGACGCGCGCATGCAACGACGCACTGAGCAACTACCAATTCAGCGTGTACGCCGAGACGCTGTACACGCTGCTGTGGCGGGACTACTGCGATTGGTACCTCGAAGCGGTGAAGCCGACGCTCGCGAAGAGCCCTGCCCAGCAGGCCGTGCTCCGCGGCCGTTCGCTCGGCGAGCCGCGTCAGCTCGCGGGTGGTCATCGGCTCGTACGCCTCGTAGACGAGCGCCGCGAGCGGGCGGCCCTCTTCCTCGGGGCGGACGACGCCCTCGAACCGAAGCATCGCGCCCGCTCCGCCGGCTGCCACCGGCGACTGCGTTGCGAGGGGGCCTCCGACGAGCCGCACTGTGACGCTTGCGCTCATCCGCCCGACACCATGCCGACGAGAGCGACCTCGTCGCCGGGGCGGATGACCGTGTCGCCGCCCGCGAACTCGTGGTTCACCGCCAGCCGGCTCGTGCGGAGCGATTCGCGCAACGCTTCAGACGCTTTACCGAGCGATTCGAGCACGGCGCCGGCAGTCGCGGCTTCGCCCGCCACGTCGACCGCGATCTCACGACTCCCCGCGAGCTGCGCCTGCGGCCCGAACAGCAGCACGGTGACCGTCACGGCTAACCCCCGATCGCCGACATGCTGCGCTCCGGCCGGCGGAACGCCGCGGTGTTGATCTCGTGCCCGGGGCCCTTGGCGAGAATCGCGCCGCGCAGAACGTCCGCCAGCGCATCATCGTCGGCGCCGGCCCGAAGCGGGCCGCGGAGATCGACCTCGTCGAGGCTGAACAGGCAGCTCCGCAGCTTGCCGTCGGCCGTCAGCCGGAAGCGGTCGCACGACGCACAGAACGGCTGGCCCACCGTCGGGATGAAGCCGATCCGCCCGCGGCCGTCGGCGAAGCGAAGCTCGGTCGCGGGCCCTCTCAGGGAACCGCCGGTGGCTTCTTCGACCGGCACGAGTGGGCCGAACTTCGCCTCGAGCATCCGGC
>JBCCQU010000170.1:0-5611 GCA_039208875.1 Planctomycetota bacterium | reverse complement strand
CTGATGACCATCGAGCCTGCCAAGCTTTGTGGTCTCGAAAACCGCGGGCTTGGGTCGGTCGCAGTCCACGGCCCGGCCGACATCACGATCATCGACCCCGCCATGCAGTGGACGCTGACCGCCGAAGAGCTCGCCGGCAAGAGCTCGAACACCCCATTCCTCGGCCGATCGCTCACCGGCCGAGCGGTCATGACGATCGTGGCCGGCGTCGTCCGCAATTGCCTCGCGAATGCGGCCTCCTGACAGCTCCGCCGGGCAATCACCAGCCCCTCTGCCAATGCCAAACCGGTGGAAGCGGTACGCAAACCAACCTAATGTTGCGCCCCACAGATCGGGCGGGAGGCTCCGTCCGGGGAACACGACACCAATGCTGCCCGGGCCAAGCCCGGACCGGAGGACACCATGGCTATCAAGATCGGCATCAACGGCTTCGGACGCATCGGTCGGCTCGTGTACCGCTTCGCTGCCAACACGCCCGGCGTCGAAGTCGTCGGCGTGAACGACCTCGTGCCGGCTGACAACCTCGCGTACCTGCTTAAGTACGACACCATGCACGGCCGCTTCCGCATCGACGGCAAATTCGCGGATATCTCTGCCACCGAAGACAGCTTCACTGTCAACGGCAAGACGACCAAGACCACCGCCATCAAAGATCCCGCCGATCTGCCGTGGAAAGACCTCGGCGTCGACTACGTGCTCGAGTCGACCGGCCTGTTCACCACGCACGAGGCCGCGATCAAGCACACCGCTGCCGGCTGCAAGCGTGTTGTGATCTCCGCCCCCACCAAGACGCCCGATGAGGTGCCGACGCTGGCGTACAAGGTCAACCACGACAAGTACGATCCGGCCCGCCACCAGGTCATCAGCAACGCCAGTTGCACGACCAACTGCCTCGCGCCGATCGCCAAGGTCATCAACGACAACTTCGGCCTGGCCGAGGGACTGATGACGACCGTGCACGCCGCGACCGCGACGCAGCCCACGCAGGACGGCCCGTCCAAGAAGGACTGGCGCGGCGGCCGCAACGCCTACATGAACATCATCCCGGCCAGCACCGGCGCCGCAAAGGCGGTCGCGCTGTGCATCCCCGAGCTCAAGGGCAAGCTCACCGGCATGGCTTTCCGCGTGCCGACCGCCGACGTCTCAGCCGTCGACCTGACCTTCAAGACCGAAAAGGCAACGAGCCTCGACGAGATCAACGCCGCGATGAAGGCTGCTGCCGACGGCCCGATGTCCGGCGTGCTCGCTTACACCGAGGAGCAGGTCGCATCGAGCGACTTCATCGGCGATCCGCACAGCTCGATCTATGACGCCAAGGCCGGCATCCAGCTCACCGATCAGTTCTTCAAGGTCATCAGCTGGTACGACAACGAGGCCGGCTACTCCGCACGCTGCGTCGACATGCTCAAGTTCCTTGCCGACAAGGACGGCATCTCGTAATCAACCGACCGTAACGACGGGTAGATCAAGCTGCCCATTAGCGTGCAGAGCCCGCTACGCTTGCCGCGTCATGGACCTGTACGAACTCAAATCACGCTGGAACGAATTGAAGTTTCGTCTCCAGCGATTCGACATCCACCAGCCGGATGACCGCAAGCTCGCGGTGATCGCCGGTGGGTCGGCCATCTGCCTGCTGCTGCTACCGCTCGTCATCTGGCGGCTGCTGATCTTCGTGCCCAGCACCAGCGATGTTGAACGCGCCGAAGCCGTCGGCCTCACCACCGCTCAGCAGAACGCGCAGCTCGCCGACGCCATCTCTATCTGGCTCCGCGATGAAGTCCGCCCCGCGATGGAAGCCACCGGCTACAACCTCACGATCGCGCCAACACCCGGGCCGAACGGATCGCTCGTCTTCGTCATCAACGGCGTCGTGCCCGCATCCGAAATCGAAAGCATCCGATCAACGCTCGGCCAACTCTCCGGCCCCGCGGAAATCTACGTGACTGTGACACCTGAAGGTACTTAGCACGCTACGCAGCAGTGCGGGCCGAAGTGCGCAGCAAGCGTTCAGCCGTAAGTTCCGTCAACGCATCGACGCGCGCAATCGCCCGCTCCCAGCCGTCCGGTCGACCAACCGCGACCGCACGCATGCCCGCCGCGTGAGCCGCTGCCAGCCCCGTCGCTGCATCCTCGATCACCACGCACTGGCTCGGCTCAACGCCGATTGCCTCAGCAGCCAACAGAAAGACCTCCGGATCGGGCTTGCCTCGCTGCACGTCGTTGCCGTCGACAATCGCGTCGAACGCTGCTGTGAGATTCAGCCGATCGAGTATCAACCGTGCGTTCCGGCTCGATGACCCCACCGCCAGCTTCACGCCCGCCACTTGCAACGCTGTGAGCAGGCCGTGCGCACCGGCCGCTGCGTCGCTCGTGTTCAAGCCTGCGATGAGTTCCAGATACAGAGCGTTCTTTGCATCGCCCAGCCGCTGCCGTTCTTCGACCGACGCCTCGAGCCCGGCCTCCGCCAGCATGATGTCCACGCCCTCCGCCCGCGCAACACCACGCAGGCGATCGGTCAGGTCATCGGCCAGCGGGATGCCCTCAGCCTCGGCCATCGCCCGCCACGCCGCTGCGTGCTCGCGATCGGTCGCGACAAGCACGCCGTCCAGATCGAAGATAACCGCCTCAACGTTCACGGTCTGAGTATCGACCGTCGCACCGGCTGCACTACACCCGCTTTGACATCGCGCGATCAATCTCGCGTCGAATATCACGCTCCCGCATGGTGTCGCGCTTGTCCTGGTGCGTCTTGCCCCGCCCCACCCCGATGAGCAGCTTGGCCCAGCCATCTTTGAAATACAGCTTGAGCGGCACCAACGTCGTGCCTCGCTCCTCGGCTTGCTTCGCCAGCCGCGTGATTTCTTTCCGGTGCGCGAGTAGCTTGCGCGTCCGCGTCGGTTTGTGGCCGTTGGCAGCCGCCGGGAAGTATTCGCCGATGTTCACGTTGTGCAAGAACAGTTGCGGCGGCTCGCCGACCGCTCGCACAAACCCCTCGCCCAGAGAGACCTTGCCATCGCGAACGCTCTTGACTTCCGAGCCCCGCAGCATCACGCCGACTTCGAGCGTGTCGCCGATCGCGTAGTTGTACCGCGCCTTGCGATTCTCGATCGTCGCTGTGTCGGTCTGGTTGGATCGCCGCTTCTTCGCCACAGCCGAGATTATTCACAGGCCAAAGCCCACCGGCCAAACGAATGACGAAGTGCAGCCGATATCGGCGTCAACCCACGCAAACTTCCTCACCCACTGCGGCTGCAGCCGTCTCCCGAACGCGATTGCGCAGCAACCCGACCGACTCGATCTCGACCTCGACCTCGTCGCCTTCAGCGAGCCAACGCGGGGGTGTCCTCGCCGCGCCGACGCCCGCCGGTGTTCCGGTCAAGATCACCGTGCCCGCCGGCAGCGTCGCGCCGCGCGATAGCTCCGCTATTAGCTCCGGCACGCTGAAGATCATCTCAGCGGTCGACGCGTCCTGCATCACCTCGCCATTGATTCGACAGGTGATCCGCAGATCGCTCGCATCGGGCAACAACTCCGCAGACACCACCCGCGGCCCGATCGGGCAGAACGTATCGAAACTCTTGCCGCGACAGAACTGGCCGCCAGCTCCGTCCTTCTGCCACCAACGCGCGCTCACATCGTTCGCGCATGCATACCCAGCCACGTAACCCAACGCGTCGTCTTCCGCGACGTCCTTCGCATTCCGGCCGATGATGACCGCGAGCTCGGCCTCGTAGTCGGTCTGCCGTCCGCCGGTCGCCTCGTCGAGACACGCCTCGGGAATCACGATCTCATCGCCATCGAGGCACAAAGCAGAAGGCGACTTTGTGAACACCAGCGGACGCTCCGGCACCGCTGCGCCTCGCTCGGCCGCGTGATCCGCGTAGTTGCGACCGATGCCAACGATGTATGTCAGCGGCAGCAAGCCGCCGTGAGGCAGAACGACCGACACGCCATTCGAGCCGCGAATGAGTTCCATGGTGCACGCTCCCGGAATGAACGACCCGCTCTACACCAGCCCGAGCAAGTCGCCTTTGACCGCTGGACAGAGCTTGGCCTTTGCTCCTCGCTCGAACAACGTCGCGAGAGACCGGACACCAAGCTCACCCATGTCTGCAGTCAGTTCACTGACATACATATCGAGATATCGGCTCAATAGTGCCTCGTCGGACCACTCGGATCGATGATCGGCTAACGAATTCAGATAAGTCTTAGACCTCGCTGTTTCACGCCGCGCAACAACGACCGACTCGTGTAAGTAGTCACCTACCAACGCCAGCGATTCAAGCCCCGTCCGCTCGGCCACATCGCGCCGGATGACGTTCAGCCCCAGCGGCAACGGCCCGCCCACTGCATCGTGCCACCACGAGCCAAGATCGGCCATTAGCCGCAGCCCGGCGTCCTCGAATGTCAGCTGCGCCTCGTGAATCAGCAGCCCCGCATCGACCTCGCCCCGCTGCAACGCGCCGATGATCTTGTCGAACCGCATCTCCACAAATCGGAACGGCGGCCCGTCCTCCGCCTCCAGCAGCAACGACAACACCATGAACGCCGTCGTCCGAGAGCCCGGCACCGCGATCGTCACATCGTCGCCGGTCAGCCGCATCGGCTCGGCACCGACGAATCTCGCGTCGTCTTCACGCACCACCACCTTCGGCCCGTACGCCTCGCCGAACGAGCCGCCCGCCCGCGTGATCGCGTAGCGATCCGCAACATCCGCGAACGTGCGCGCGCTGATGGCTGTAATGTCGAGATCGCCCGCCTCGGCAGCCCGCCGATTCAGAACCTCGACATCTTCCGCCATCGGCTCGAACACGATCGGCGAGCAGTCGATCACCGGCCGCCCCTTGTCGCCCGGCATCGGCGTCCCGTCCGCGTTCCGCATGCCGCAGATCGGCCACCACATCACCATGTCATCAGCGTCCGGCGAGTGCGCCAGCGTCAGTCTCTTCTCACTCACTTCCGTCTCCACACCCGCCCGCGGTCGTCACGAAAGAATCGACTGCGCCGGCACGCTCACCTCGCGGTGCGTGATCGGGCGTCTCGGATCCTGCCTGTAGTCGCCATCCCAGCACGCTGTGCAATAGCTCTTGTTCTCGAGCTTCATGCTGGCGAGCATGCCCTCCTGCGAGAGGAAGTGCAGCGAGTCGACGCCGAGGAACGCACGGATCTCCTCGACCGATCGCTCGTGGGCGATGAGTTGTTGCTTGGTTGCGAAGTCGACACCAAAATGGCACGGATGCCGAATCGGCGGACAGCTAATGCGAAGGTGAATCTCCTTCGCCCCGGCCTCGCGGATCTGGATCATCTTCTCGCGCGTCGTCGTGCCTCGCACGACGGAATCATCAACGATGATCAGCCTCTTATCGCGCACGATGTCGCCGATCACGTTCAGCTTGAGCCGCACCGCGGCACGCCTGGCGTCTTGCGTCGGCTTAATAAACGTGCGGCCGACGTACCGGTTTGGCACGATGCCTTCGCGATACGGAATACCGCTCGCCCGTGCATAACCCGCTGCTGCAGATCGGCCCGAGTCCGGCATCGGCATCACATAATCCGCTTCAACCGCAGCCTCGCGTGACAACTGCTCGCCCAGCCGCTCACGCACCATCTG
>JBCCQU010000169.1:0-5636 GCA_039208875.1 Planctomycetota bacterium | reverse complement strand
GCCGTCGGTCGCGTCGTACACCTCGCGAGACAGCCGCAGCACCGTGGCGAGGTCAGCCGACGCGGCGTGCCACTCGCCGGGAGGCTTTTGCATCAGCAGCATGGCTTCCGAGTTTGGGCGATAGTCGCTGAGCACTGCCTCGATCTCGGCGATGCGTGCAAACGCCGCCGCCACCGCTTCTGCTGCCGCGGGCTCGTCGCTCGCAACGACAACGATTCGGCATCGCGTGCCCATTAGAACGCTTGCGTACTCGTGCCGGTCCGCCTTAGGCTCATAACGGTCCGCGAGTAGGATTTCATCCCGAACGAGCGACGAGCAGCTACCGGTCATGAGAGCGATGGCACACACGAACAAGGCAAAACAAAGTTGCGACAAACTCCCGCGGAGGCGGATGCTTCGGGGATGTGTCTGCGCTTGTTTGATCACGTTGCTTGCTCCCGTCATTTGCCAAGCATCCGAGCCGGTGACGATCCGCGTTCCGAGCACCACGGTCAGCTTCACGATGGTCCCGGTCAAGGCCGACGGTGTCACGCTGTGGGCACTCGAGACCGAGGTGCCTTGGGAACTGTACGACATATTTGTGTACAGCCTCGATCAGCCGAACGGGTCCGATGGCGACACCAGCGAAACCACGGCGGATGCATCGTCATCCGTGGACGCCGTAAGTCGGCCGAGCAAGCCTTACGTACCGCCGGACCGCGGCTACGGGCATCACGGCTACGCAGCGATGGGCATGACGCACCACGCTGCCGAGCAGTTCTGCGTTTGGCTCAACGCTGCGACCGGCGGTGAGTTCCGCCTGCCCAAAGCGGCCGAGTGGGAAATGCTCGCGTCCGACGACACGGATGCGCCCATCGATGATCGCGCGTGGCACAGCGGGATAGCCGGGAACACAACACATCCTGTGCGCACCAAGCAAGCCAATTCGCATGGCCTCTACGACACGCTCGGCAACGTTGCGGAGTGGGTCGTCACGGACAGTCGCCGACCGGTCGCGATGGGCGGCAGCTATGTCGATCCAGCTGATGAATGCACGCCGACAAGTCGGCAGGTGCAAGATTCATCGTGGAACATGAGTGATCCGCAATTCCCGAAGAGCCAGTGGTGGCTCGCGGATTGCAGCTGGGTTGGCTTCAGAATCGTCGCTCATGACATCGCCGACGCGCTTGCTAACACGCCTGCGCCGGTCGCATTGGATGAATCGACATCCGCAGATAAAGGTAAGGGCACCGAGGAACGTGATGACCGCTGAGCAGAACTTCGACACCGTCTTTGATATGGAGCGTCGGCATGGGTGAGTTCACTCGTCGAGACTTTGTGCGCACAACCGCGGTCGCCGGTTTCGCAGCCGCTGCATTGCCGGGGCTCGGCGCGTTCGCCGCCGGGCGCGACCGTCTCGGCGTCGGGGTCATCGGCTGCGGCGGTCGGGGCTCGGGCGCAGCCATCAACGCGCTCGAAGCGAATGAGAGCACCGAAATCGTCGCGATGGGCGATTTGTTCCCGGATCGACTCGATCACAGCTTCAACGGGCTGTCGCAGCATGAGTTCTTCGGCGATCGCGTCAAGGTCGGCGAACGGCGGTTCTCGGGCTTCGATGCGGTCGACAGGGTGCTCGCCGCCGACGGGGTTGACATGGTGATCCTCGCGACGCCGCCAGCGTTCCGGCCGCAGCACTTCGATGCCGCGATCCGCGCTGGTAAACACGTGTTCATGGAGAAGCCGGCCGCGGTCTGCCCGGCAGGATGCCGCCTTGTGATCGATGCTGCCGCACGCGCGGAAGCTGCCAACCTGTCCGTCGTCGCCGGCACGCAACGCCGGCATGAGATCAGCTACGTCGAAGCCATGAATCGCATCGCGGATGGCGCAATCGGCGACATCATCTCGGCCCGCTGTTTTTGGAATCAGGGCGGGCTTTGGGTGCACGAACGGAACCCGAGCTACAGCGATGTTGAGTGGCAGCTGCGCAACTGGCTGTACTTCTGCTGGACGTCCGGCGATCACATTTGTGAACAGCACGTTCACAACATCGACATCGTGAACTGGGCCATGGGCGGCCCACCGCGAGAGGCATACGCGATGGGTGGTCGGCAAACCCGCACCGCTGAGAAGTACGGCAATGTGTTCGACCACTTCGCGTCCGAACTCGACTACGGCGACGGCCGCCATGCGTTGAGTTTCTGCCGACAGCAGGACGGCACCGAGGCCCGCGTGCAAGAAGACATCACCGGTACCGCCGGCACGGCTTCGCTTCGTCCGCGGCATGCGACGCTCACCGGTGCAACGCCATGGAAGTTCAGCGGCAAATACGTGAATCCATACCTGCAGGAACACATCGATCTCATCGCATCGATCCGCGGCGAGCGCACGTATCTCAACGAAGGCAAGCAAGTCGCCGAGTCGACACTCACCGCCATCATGGCGCGGATGAGCGCATACTCCGGCAAGCGGGTGACATGGGAGCAGGCGATGTCCTCGAAGCTCGATCTGATGAAGCCGTCGCTCGAGTTCGGCGACTTGGCTATTGAGCCGGTACCGACGCCTGGCGAGACGCCTTTGATCTAGAGCAGGGAGCAGAGCATGCAGAGCGGAAGCAACAAACAGAGCGCGTCGATCGATCGGCGGGGTTTCATCGCAACCGCGGCAGTCGGTGCTACGGCCGGGGGTGCAACAATCGCAAACGCGGCACACATCAAGAAAGATGACCGACATGGCGAGCCATTCGCCATGAAGTTCGCGCCGCACTTCGGCATGTTCAAGCACCACGCAGGTGATGACCGCGTCGCACAGCTTGAATTCGCTGCAGCGGAGGGCTTCCGCGCGTGGGAAGACAACAACATGCGTGGCCGATCCAAAGATGAACAATCGCGTCTCGCGTCGGCCATGGAACGGCTCAACATCGAGATGGGGGTCTTTGTGATGAATCCCGGCTCCGCGTGGGGGCCATCGCTGAGCCGAAATCGAAGGGACGACATCGACAAATTCGTCGAAGATGCCAAGCAATCCGTCGAAGTCGCCAAGCGCGTGAACGCAACATGGATCACCGTGGTTCCCGGCACACGTGAGCCGCGCATCCCGCTCGGGTATCAGACGGCTTACGCCATCGACCCCTTGCGTCGCGCTGCTGAAGTCTTGGAGCCGCACGGTATTGTGATGGTGCTCGAGCCCTTAAATCCTCGCGACCATCCCAACATGCTGCTGGCTGAGATGGGGCACGGCTTTGAGATCTGCCGGGCGGTCGATAGCCCATCGTGCAAGATCCTCTGCGACGTGTACCACCAGTCGGCCACCGAGGGCAATCTGATCGACAACATCAACCGCTCGTGGGACGAGATCGCGTACTTTCAGGTAGGTGACAACCCTGGCCGCAAGGAGCCGACGACGGGTGAGGTAAATTACACCAACGTCTTCGCGCGGATTCATGAGCGCGGCTTCACAGGCATCGTCGGCATGGAACACGGCAACGCCGGCCGCGGCAAAGACGGCGAGCGTGCGGTCATCGATGCATACCGCTCGGTCGATCCCCGCAACTAGTCAGAAGCCGCAGCCGGCTGCCAGCGAAAGCGTAAATGCTTCGACATCGGAACCATCCGTACCCGCGGGTGCAACCACATCCGTCCTCGCGACGCCGAGGTCGGCATCGATGATAAAGCTCACAGCGTCGTAGAAGTCTGCCTGTCCGTCAGCGTTGTAGTCCGCGAGACATTCGCCGCACGCATCGATGACAGCAACCGGCAACTGTGTGAAGCTGGTGGTGTCAGCGGACTGTGTTGCACAGCGGAAGAAGCCGCCGCCGCCGTTGACCTGGAACGTGCCGCTCCGCCACTGCGAGTTATCAGTCGGCACAACGATGCCGCCTTGCGGATTGAACGCCGGCGTGCTTTCCCAGCCGAGCAGCGAGAACTTGACGCCCCAGCTCAGGGCTGTGTCAAAGGCAAGGAGTTGAATCAGCGCGTTACCGTTCGGATCGCCCGGCCCGCGTGTTCGGACAGTTACTTCGTTTACGGAGAAGGTGCTCGGCGCATCTGAGCAGAACTGCACCTTGAAGTTGCCAGCGTCGAGATCGGCGAATGACTCTGCGACAGCAAGCTCCATCGAGATGATGGCGTCATCGAACGTCTGGCCGAACTCGAAGATTAGGCCGCCAAAAAGCGAGTCTTGATAGTCGACACCGATGATCGACGTATCGAGCGTCACGCGCACCGCAGCCACGTCGTCGTCCTGCACGTTGGGGAACGGCGTGTCGTTCAGGAAGCTGCCGCCGAGCACTTCGCCGCGGTATTCGAAGACCGCGAAGTCTTGCTGAGCAGTCGCGAGTGATGCAGCGACGAGCAGTGGGGTGAGCGGGGCAAGTGGGGCAAGCAGGCTGGTGGTCCTTGCGGATCGCATGATCTTCCTCCCTCTTTGGGCGGCGATCTGAAAAGCCGCGTTGGAAGATACCACACGAATAAGCAATCGATAAACAAAGCCGCGGTGCTTCATGGAAGTTATACGTATTCTGATGTGGTGCAGAATCATTTATGTGGGTCTCGTTGCTCTTGCAGCCGTCGCAGCTTGGAACTCGCGAGCGACCGTCGCTGCGGAAACTGAAGCTGTGAAGCCCGAAGCCGAGCCATCGTCGTATCTGGCCGACCTTCGCGAACCGCTGACAGCGCACTGGCCGGACAACCGCACGGTGTACGTCGTGTGCCACGGCCACAGCGTGCCCGCGGGCTACTTCCGTACGCCCGATGTCCGTCCGTTCGACTCGTATCCGCATCTCACGCACCGAGCGGTGCAGCAGCGGTATCCGACAGCCATGGTCGAGTTTGTGCGCACAGCGATCGGCGGCGAGAACTCCGAGCAGGGTGCAGCTCGGTTCGCTGATGACGTGCTGGCAAAGAAGCCCGACGTCGTCACGATCGACTACAGCCTCAACGATCGGCCCATCGGACTCGAGCGCGCCGAGCGGGCGTGGCGGAGCATGATCGAGGCTGCGCTTGCTGCGGACGTTCGTGTGATCTTGTTGACACCGACGCCCGATCTCTCAGCCGATCTCGACGATGCGGATGACCCGCTCAATCAGCACGCAGGCCAAGTTCGGCGACTTGCTGAGGAGTACGGCGTCGGCCTTGTCGACAGCGCAGCGATCTTTCTCGAAGCACGCGACAGCGGGACAGCTCTCACCGAGCTGATGTCGCAGGGCAACCACCCAAACCGCGCTGGCCACGAGCTTGTCGCCGCGGCCTTGGCCGAGTGGTTCACGGATCTCGAAACGCCGTAGCCGCTAACGCTTGTGCTCCGGGCTCGCGAAGTCGGTCTTGCAGCCGGCCTCCCAAGCATCGGGCTGGTTGCCGTGCGCTGGTATGCCGCCAGCATCTTTGAGCATGCGGGCGAGGTGCATGCAGTTCCACGCCAGGAACGTCGTGTTGCGATTTACGAACTCATTTTCCGGCCCGCCTGAGCCCTCGTCTCTGTACGAGGGGCCGGGGCCGGCCTCGCCCATCCAGCCCGCATCGGCCTGCGGCGGGATCGTGTATCCGATGTGGCTCAGCGAAAACAGGATGTTCATCGCGCAGTGCTTCACGCCGTCCTCGTTGCCGGTGATGAGCGTGGCTCCGACCCTGCCGTAGTCGCGGTACTGCCCCTTGTCGTTGAAG
>JBCCQU010000168.1:0-5638 GCA_039208875.1 Planctomycetota bacterium | reverse complement strand
CGACGTACGTGCTGATCAACGAGTTTCTCGGCGGAGAGGGTCCGACGCCTTGCCCGGACTGCGGCCGCCCGGTGCGGGAGCGCAATCCGATGCCGCCGAACCATCTCCTGGATGACGCGTATCGCGAGGCTGACGGCCAGAGCTAGCGGGACTCAGACGGCTGTGAGCAGCGCGACGGCGAAGAGCTCATCGTCGTCGAGCCAGACGCGGTCGAGCTTGAAGCCGCTCTTCGTGGCGTGTTCTTCGAACGTCTCCAGCGTGAATTTCTGGGCGTGCTCTGTGCGGATGAAGTCGCCGGCGGCGAAGTCGAACCGCTTGCTGCCGATATTGACGCGCTGCGGCTTCTGTGCGGTCAGGTTGCTTTCGATTCGCTGCTCAGCATCGTTCCACGTCGCGAGGAAACGCCACGCATCGATATCGAAGCCGGCATCGAGCTCGCGGTTGAGTCGTGCAAGCAGGTTGTAGTTGAAGTCGGCGGTGACGCCCGCTTTGTCGTTGTACGCGGCTTCGAGCACGGCTGGCTCTTTGACGAGGTCGAAGCCGATGAGTGCAGCACCATCGTCGCCGACCATGTCGCGGAAGCGGCGAAGCAGCTTGAGGCGTGGCTCACGGTCGATGTTGCCGACGGTCGAGCCGGGGAAGAAGACGACGCGACGTTGTTCGCTATTTGCTGGTTTGGGCAGCGGGTGCTGGGTGTTGAAGTCGGCACAGACAGGCAGCACTTCGAGATTTGGATGTGCTTCGGCGTGTCGGCCGGCTGCTTCGAGGAGGAAGTCACGCGAGATATCGATGGGCACGTACGCGGATGGCTCGTGCAGGCTGTCGAGCAGCATGTCGGTCTTCGCGCCGCTGCCGCTGCCGGGTTCGATGACCATCGCATTGGGGCCGATCGTGTCGGCGATCTCGGACAGGTTGGCTTCGAGGATGCTGATTTCCGTCCGCGTGATGTAGTACTCATCGACATCGCAGATTGCGTCGAACAGCTCGGCGCCCACCGCATCGTAGAGGTAAACTGGCGAGATCGTGGGCGGATCCTTCGCGAGCGAGCGCGCGACATCCTGGCCGATATCGGTCTGCGTTGGGTGGCAATCGAGAAGCGGGAGATCGGTCTCGGTGGTGGACGTCGGAGTGGAACGTGTCATGCGAGGTCGCGGCAAAGCCGAACGCCGGTGAATTGCCAGCGTGCGGAAGCCGGGAAGAAATTCCGGTATGTGGTGCGCAGATGTGTGCGTGGCGTGGCCATTGAGCCTCCGCGGAGCACAAACTGATCACTCATGAATTTGCTGTTGTATTCGCCGAGCGCACCGGGTTGAGCGGTGAAACCCGGGTAAGGCCGGAACTGCGTGCCGGTCCATTCCCAGCACTCGCCGAAGGCCTGTCGCATGCCGTCGCGGCACGCGAGCGTCGGGCGGGCGACGCGGTCGTCCATCGTTGCGCCCCACGCGCCGACCGTCTCGGCTGCGTGCTCCCACTCGGCTTCGGTCGGCAGGCGGCAGCCTTTCCAACGAGCAAACGCGTCGGCTTCGTACAGGCTTATGTGGCAGACCGGCAGATCGGGATCGAGCGGCTGTTGGCCGGCGAGTGTGAACTCTGTCGCGTCGTCGTCTTTGCGATTCCAGTACAGCGGCTTATCGAGTTGGTGCTGTTGCACGAAGCTCCAGCCGGCGTCGAGCCAGAGATCGGAGCGTGTGTAACCGCCGTCGTCGATGAACGTGGCGAACTCCGCGTTCGTCGCGAGGCGATCGAAGATCTCGAAGCCATTGACGTACTGCGTGTGCCGCGGCGTTTCACAGTCGTACGCGAAGCCGGGCTTTGTCGCGTCGTGACCGATTTCGATTAGTCCGCCTTCAAACGAAAGCCATGTGCCGGCGTTGTGTTGTTCGTCTTCTGGGCACGCGAAGGCGGCGGCATCATCGAGATACGCCGGCTTGAGCGGGTTGGCCCCGAGCGCGTGCTTGATGTCGGTCAGCAGCAACTCCTGGTGTTGCTGTTCGTGGTTGAGACCGACTTCGACGAGTCCAGCAATCGAGTTTGAGACGCTTCCTGAAAGGACATCGTGCATCCGAGCATCGACGGTCGCGCGGTACTCGAAGATCTCGGCGACACTGGGGCGGCTCAGCAGGCCTCGCTTCGGCCGCGAGTGTTGCGGTCCGACCGCGTTGTAGTACGAGTTGAATATGAACTCGTAGCGGTCATCGATGGCGTCATGCCCGAGCTGGTCGCGGAGGATGAAGCGCTCGAAAAACCACGCTGTGTGAGCGAGGTGCCACTTCGCGGGGCTCGCGTCGGGCATGGATTGCACCTGCATGTCTTCGGCAGACAGTGGCTCCGCGAGGCGGTGCGTCCAGCCGCGGACATCGGTGTAGCGATCCATCAGGGCCGCGGGCGATGCCGGCGATTCGCTGGCAGAGGTTCGAGCGTTGAGCTCCATGCGGCAGACACCTTAGCAGAAACGGATAACCTCGGCTTGATTGGCCAATTTGCGGTCATTTCGCCCGGAGCCCCCGCGGCGTCACGGCTCTCTCGACGAATTCGAAGAGGCCTTGCACGCAGAGGGCCATGACCATCGCGGGCAGTGCGCCCTCGAGCAGCAAGCGGGGATCGTCGGTGCGTGTCCAGGTGAGGATCGGTGTGCCGTAGCCGCCCGCGCCAACGAACGCGCCGAGCGTGGCGTAGCCGACGTTGATGACGGCTGCGGTTTTGATGCCGGCGAAGATCGTCGGAAGCGCAAGCGGCAGGTCGATTCGCGTGAGCCTCGTCCGAGTCGAGAGGCCGAGCGCTTCGGCTGACTCGCGGGTAGAGGGGGCGATGTTGCTGAGGCCCGCGTGGGTGTTGCGCACGATCGGTAGCAAGCTATACAGCGTGAGCGTGATGATGGCGGGGGCGGGGCCGATCGCATCGAGCGCGAGCACCGGCTTGGCCCACGCGAGAATCGGCACAAGCAAAACGAGTAGTGCGAGCGACGGCACCGTTTGCACGATGCCGACGAAGCCGAGCACAGGCTGGGCAAAGCTAGGCCTGCGCGCAGCGAGCACGCCAACCGGGATGGCGATGAGCAGTGCAGCAGCGGTGGGCACCACGACGAGCAGCAGATGTTCGAGCGTGTAACGCAGCACGCGTGCGGCCGTGCTTTCTGACACAAAGATGATGTCGGTACCGAGCAGGTTGCTGGTAAACGCAGCAGCGACTTCGCCCGGGTCTCGCCCGTCGCCGTCGACCCGGCGGTTGAGCTCGATCATCGTGGCTTCGTCGATCGATCCGGCCAGACTCTGCCAAGCTGCGACAACGCCCGGTGCGGACTGGTTCAGATCTTGTTGGTGGACAATGACCGCGTCGTACCGCGGGAAGTGGCTTCGATTGTCGTCGAGCACGACGAGGTCGAGCTCACCGATCTTGGCATCGGTCGTGTAGACGACCATGACGTCGGACTCGCCACCCGCGAGCGCTCGATACGCGATTTCATGTGTTGCGTCGAGCACGTCGAACGGCGGCAGTTGGTAGGCCTCTCGCAGTGCGAGCCAACCATCGCCACGCTCGAGAAACTCGCTATTCATGCTGAAAACGAGATCGGGATGCGACCGGAGATCGTCGATGGTCCGCAGGCTCAGGGCGTTGGCGGTGTTTCGCCGGACGGCGAGGCCATAGTTGTTGGCGAAGCCGAGCGGTGCCAGCATCACGAGGCCGTCCTGCGACAGGCGCTCTGTTAGTTGTGTCTCGTTCGCAAGGTTGTCGCTCGCGAAAGTGTCGAGCAACAGGGTGCCCGTGTACTCGACGTACGCGTCGATCTCGCCAGCGACGAGTGCTTTGTAAACCAGCTGCGTGCCACCGAGATTCAGTTTGCGGCTGACGTTGGCATCGGTGTCGTTCTCAGCTACGGCCGCGAGCACTTCACCGAGCACGATCGACTCGGTGAAGGTTTTTGAGCCGACGGTGACTTCGGTTTGGCCGGGTGCAACGGTCGCGGCGAGTGCGCACAGAAATATCGCGACGAGTCTCGTCATGTGATCGCTTCCATGTGCGATCGCTGCGCGGTCACGAAGTCTCGAACGAAGTCATTTGCAGGCTTCCGCACGAGCTCGGAAGGTGGGGCATGCTGGACCACGTCGCCGTCCTTCATGAGCACGACATCTTCAGCGAGATAGGCCGCCTCTGCCAGGTCATGCGTGACGAGCAAGACGGTCTTGTTGAGCTCGGCGAAGATGGAACGCAGATCGGCTTGCATGCCGTGGCGGACGAGCGGGTCGAGCGCCCCGAGCGGCTCGTCGAGCAAAAGCAGCGGGGGATCGAGGAAAAGTGCTCGGATGACCGCCACGCGTTGCCGTTGGCCGCCAGAAAGTTCAGCCGGATAACGCGCGAGCGCATCGGCGGGAAGACGCGTGAGTTCTGCGAGTTCATCGAGTCGGGCTTTGAGTCGTTCGATTGGCCAGCCAAGGCGGCGCGGCAAGAGCGTGGCGTTGCTGGCGGCAGTGAGGTGTGGGAACAAGCCGCCATCTTGCAAGACGAAGCCGGTGCGTCGGCGGAGTTCGGTGAGGTCGGTCGAGGCAAGGTCTTTGCCGTCGATGAGCACACGGCCGGAGGTCGGTGTGAGCAGACCGATGACCAACCGCAGCAGCGTCGACTTGCCACAGCCGCTCGGGCCGATGATGGCGGTCGTCGCTCCCGGTTTGGGCTCGAGCGAGATGTTGTCGAGGGCGGTGACATCGCCGAAGCTGACAGTGGCGTTCTCGAAGGTGACCGCGAGTCCGAGCGTGGTCATCCCTTCAGGCCTTGCGTTGCGATGCCCTCGACGAAGGTGCGCTGCGTGAGGAAGAACAGAACGAGCACGGGCGCGGAGATCATGGCAGAAGCGGCCATGAGCTGATTCCACGGCGTGTTGCCGTACTGCGATTGGTATTGCTGCAAGCCGAGTGCGAGCGTGAATTGGTCTTGCTGTGTGAGGTAGACGAGCGGACCGAGGAAGTCGTTCCACGCGAAGATGAACTGGAACAGTGCAACTACGGCTAGCGCTGGCCGGCTGAGCGGAAGGATGATGCGCCAGAAGATGCCGAAGCGTCCGCAGCCGTCGATGGTCGCGGCTTCGTCGAGATCCTTTGGTATCGACAGGAAGAACTGCCGCAGCAGGAAAATCTGGAAGGCGCCGCCGAAGAACGTGGGCACCCACAGCGGTTTGAAGCTGCCGATCCAACCAAACCAATTGAACAACACATAGAGCGTGCTCATGAGCACGGGGTACGGCACCATCATGGTGGCAAGCACGCACGCGAACGCGATGCCGCGGCCGGGCCATTCGATCCGGCTCATGCCGAACGCCACGATTGCGCTCGACGTGACCATGCCCGTCACGCTCAGCACGCAGATGATAAGGCTGTTCTGCAGCGCTTGCGGGAAGTTGACGATTTCGTTCGACCAAGCGTCGCTGTAGACCTTGGCAGCCGATCGCGCGGTGAACTCGAGCCGGCTTGGGTCGATGGTGGCTGCTGCTTGTTCTCGAGTGACAGTCTCGCCGGACTTCGCAGAAATCTCGGCTGCGAGTGCTTCGAGATCGATGCCCATGTGCTCGGCGCGGAGGACTGGGTTATCGGGCACGACGGGGAGTAAGCCGGGTTGATCGCTATCAATCGCTTGGTCTGCTGGCTTG
>JBCCQU010000167.1:0-5704 GCA_039208875.1 Planctomycetota bacterium | reverse complement strand
GTGAGGAACATCTTCATCTGCGTCGTTGTTGTGTTCTGCGCTTCGTCGCAGATGATGACCGCGTTGTTGAGCGTTCGGCCGCGCATGTATGCAAGCGGCACGACCTCGATGACATCGTTGTCCATGAAGCGGCGGATGGTCGGGAAGTCCATCATGTCGTGCAGCGCGTCGAACAGCGGCCGCAGGAACGGATTGACTTTGGCCTCGAGCCCGCCGGGCAGAAAGCCGAGCTTCTCGCCGGCCTCGACCGCGGGCCGCGCGAGGATGATCTTGCCGATGCGATCGGTCTTGAGCAGATGCACCGCCGCTGCGACCGCGACGTACGTCTTGCCGGTGCCCGCCGGGCCCACAGCGATCACGAGATCGTGGTCGCGGATCGCGTCGAGGTACGCCTGCTGATTGACGGTCTTTGGGCGCACGGGCCTGCCCGCGGCGTAGACATCGAGCCTGCCGTCCCAGCCGCCGGTGCCCACAGCCCGGTGGGGGCCGGGCAGGTTGCTGCCGGTATCTTGGCCGCCGGCGTCGGCGAACGGAGCCGAGGTCCGCCGCTGTCGCGATGCTTCCTCAGCGATGGTGTCGAGCACGGTCGCGCGGTCGGGGATGCTGCCCTTGCCGCCCTTGGCATCGCGCCCGAGCCGCTCGAGCACCCGCCGCGCGGTCGAGACCGCGTCGCGTTCGCCGGAGAGATGAATCACGCCGTCTCGCGAGGAGACATTGACGCCGAGGGCTTCGCGGATCATCTTGAGGTGCCGCTCGCCGGCACCGACGACCGACACACTTGCCTGACCCGGGGGCACCCGCACCGTGACTTCCACGCTTCGATCACTCCTGAACCGATCCCGCCGCTGCGGAACCCTCCGCAATCGACACACCCGGAACCGCAAGTCTATGGCCCATTCCGCTGCGGGCTCGGTGCACGCCCGCGCTATCGGTTCGATGCTGCCGAGTCTGCAGAAAGGCATATGTTTGGGTTGTGCGGCTGTCGCGGTGCTCTTTTCGGTCGGGTGCGGCTCGCCGCCGCCCGTCGGGGCGGTTCGGCCCGGCAGCGTGGTCGCCTCGGGTGAAGCCGGCAACGCAGCCGAGGTCGTGGCCGACTGGGACGACATCGATGCCGCGGTCCGCGCCTCGCTCTGGCGGGCCGAGCTGGCGATCCTCACGATTGACCTCTTAGAAGATGCCGACACCGCCGAGCCGAGCCAGACCGAACGGCACTATCACCTGCTCGGCGTGCGCGACGAGCTCGGCCTGCTGATCGTCAAGCGTTCGGACGCAGCCAGCGAGTCGGGCCTGGTCACGCTGACGTGTCGCGTGGGCGGCGGCCAGACGCCGCAAGAGAAGAAGCGAGCCGCCCGGGCTGTGCAAGACTTTGCTCGGCGTCTCGATCAACTCGCCGGCGTCGATGTCGCACCGCTCGACGATTGATCGGCACGCTGCTCAGCCTCACTATCCATCTGGGCCTCGTCGAACACCTCATCCCACAGCGTGCCGTGGTTGGGGTCGTCGCTCGGGATCACGCAGGCCGGCAGTTCGACGATCATCGTGGTGCCCTGCTTGTACACGCTTTCGAGCGAGACGGAGCCGCCGAGGTTGCGTACCGCGTGCTTGACGATGGCGAGCCCGAGACCGGTGCCGCGCTGCTGCGGATTGCCCGAGCGTGCCGCGTCGACCTGGTAGAAGCGTTCGAAGATCCGCGACTGCTGCGCGAGCGGGATGCCCTGGCCCTTGTCCGCGACGGTGAGCCGCATGCCCCACGGCAGCGGGTCGCCGCTTAGTGTCGGGGGCGTGCCCTGCGCCGGTGGCATGGGCAGGGCTGTCACTCGGATAGCAGTGCCCTCGGTCGCGAACTTGGTCGCGTTCTCGATCAGATTCTTGAGGATCAGGCCGATCAGCTTGGGATCGGTCCGCAGGCTGCGCAGCGTCGGGTCGATCTCGAAGATCAGCTCGAGCCTTCGCTGGCTGCAAACCGTATCGAACATCGGCGCGATGGCCTCAGCGATCGCATCGAAGCTGCAATCGCGTGCAGCGATCTCCGCCTCCGGCGTTTCCAGCCTCGAGAGATCGAGCAGGTCGCGCACCATCTCTTCAAGCCGTATCGAGTTGCCCTCAAGCAATTCGAGCGATCGCGCGCGCACGCGGGCGTCGTCGTCGAATTCGCGCAGCGTGTCGATGCCGGCCCGGATCGAAGCCAGCGGCGTGCGCAGCTCATGCGAGGCGTTGGCCACGAAGTCCGTCTTGAGCTGCATCGCTGTCGCGAGTTCGGTCACATCGCTCAGCGTGAGCACCACGCCGCGCGCATCGGTATCGCCCGGCCTGCGGGGCGAGTCATCGGGCGGGCCGAGATCGGCCGGACCGGCTGTGACATCGAAGACGCGGATCTGGCCATCGCGCGCCAGGCGAATCTGTCGCGTGCCGGCCTCGCCGCGCAGCGCTCTGCCGTGCAGCACCAGCACATCGGGCTGCGTGAACAGCTCCTCGACCATCCGCCCGGCCGAGTCGCCGAACATGCGATCGGCTGCGATGTTGCTCAGTTGCACGAGGCCGTCGTCGTTGGTCGCGATCACCGGCGTCTTGATCGCGTTGATGACAGCCTGCAGATCGCGACGCTCCGCTGCGATATCCGACACCCGCCGATCGAGATCGCGGCGGATCTGGTCGAGCAATGCTTCGAGGCCCGGCGAACCATCAACATTGGATGCGGGCTTTCCCTTCGGCTGCAACGATCGCTGTAGCTCGGCCGCTTTCTGCGTCATCCGCTGTGTTTCGGCTCGCAGCAATCGCAGGTGCCGGGCAATCAACAAGCCGCCAGCGATCAGCCCAACCGTTGCGATCGCAGCGGCCCACCCAAGCGGCAGGCCCAGCAGCACCGCAAACCACAGCATGAACGCGGCTGGACCGATGCTGGCGAAAGTCAGCCCAAGACTGTTCGAGTTGCCGTTGCTGTGTTGCTCGCTCACGTTGTTCATTGTAATTCACGCGAGCGACGGCAATCAGTCCGCGGTCGTCACGCCGGGCTCGAGCGCGATGCGGTAGCCCACGCCGCGCACGGTCTGCACCATGTTGCCGACATCGCCCAGCTTGCGGCGGATGGCTGTGATGTGTACGTCGATGGTCCGCTGCGTCACCAGCACGTCCGGGCCCATGGCCTTGGTCATCAGGTCCGCCCGCGACAGCACCTTGCCGTCGGCCTGCACCAGCGATGACAGCAAGCGGAACTCGGTCAGCGTCAGCTTGATCGTCTCGCCGTGCACCGCCGCCCGGTGCGTGTCTTCATCGATCTCGATCGGCCCGAGCGTGAAGGCCCGCCCGCCAGAGTCGCGGGCAGCCGAGCCCCGCCGCAGCACCGCCTCGACCCTCGCCAGCAGCACCTTCATCGACACCGGCTTGCTGACGTAGTCATCAGCTCCCACGGTGAGCCCGACGATCTCGTCGACCTCTTCGGATTTGGCCGTCACCATGATGATGGGGATCTCAGCCGTCGCCGGGTTGCTCCGCAGCCGGCTGGCCACTTCCGTTCCCGAAAGCTCGGGCAGCATCACGTCGAGCAAGATGAGGTCTGGCGGCTCTCGCGTCGCGATGGCTAGGGCATCACGCCCGTTGTGCACGCTCCGCGCGGCATAGCCCGCTCGCTCGAGATGCAATGAAAGCAACTCGGCAAACTCCGGCTCATCCTCCACGATCAGCACCGACTTGGTGCTCGGCAGCGTCTGGGGCATGGCTCGTTCTCCGCAGTGCGCGGGAAAGGTAGCCACGTGTTGGCGATGCTCGCAACCGGCCGAACCAGCGCACTTGCTGCCGATGTCGGCCGATCTGGCGTAAATGGATACTGAGCTGGCTCGCCGATCGTCCGAGTTCGGCGAAAATCTGGCATCAAGATTGTCCGAACGCGAGGCAGAAAGCCGAGATTTTCAGCCCCAAACGACGCGATTATGGGCCGAAGCAACTGGACAATGGAAGTTTGCAAGTAAATACTAACGAAGCCCTCAGTCGTTGAACGACAAAGGGAAAGACGAGGGAACACGGCCGAAGTCTCGGTCGCTTCCTGCAAGACGACGGATACGAAAAGCAAGCCTGCCAGGGACCAGTCGCGGAGCGACACCCGAAACCCCGGCAAGCAACAGGGAACACAGGCGGCCGGCCGGATGCAGGCAGCACGCGAACACGAGCGAAACGAAGAGCCCGCCGGACTCCTGTCGGCAGGTATTGAGCACGCCCGAGTGCCAAAGCAATCTTCACACAACGCTCCGCAACTCTTCACGCAAAAGTTCACCCGAGGCCGGTTGATCGCCGGCGACGACGGGCTTTCAATGATGACCGCCTCGCGAAGTAAGCACTAACTATCCTCGCCGTTGAGGGTGCTTCGCGAGTGAGTGGGATTGAATCTGGCAGCGAGCCGCGTTGGCAAGCTGCCGTAAGCGGACGGATGGGCAGACGCCTTTCCGGCGAGAACCTCAGAGGAGCTTGCTATGACCAGGACTCTCACGCTGATCGCGGGTGCGGCTCTGGGCCTGAACGGCGCTTCGGCCCAGACTGACTCCGATCGTGCATACGCAGCCGAGCTGCGTGCAGACGCCGCCAACCGCACCAGCCTCCTGCAGGCCGGCACGGCTGGTCACGACGGGAACTTCTTCATCTCCGACGGCACGGGCAACTTCCGCCTGAACATCGCCGGAAACATCCAGTTCCAGTACAACCTCAACTTCCGTGACGACGACGCCGGCGCCGGCAACGACGACGACGACTTCACCAACGGCTTCGAGCTCAACCGCACCACGCTCGACTTCTTCGGCAACGTCATCACCCCGGACACCTTCTTCAAGATCCGCGGTGAGTTCTCCGAGGTCGACGGCGACGGCGAGAGCGGCGGCGGCCAGGGCACCTTCGAGCTCGAAGATGCCTTCATCAAGCACCACTTCAACGACAACTGGTACGGCATCGCCGGCCAGATCCGCGTCCCGATGCTCTGGGAAGAGTTCGGCGTCGACAACCAGTTCCAGCTCGCCGCTGAGCGTTCGCTGACCAACGAGGTCTTCAACGCCGGTTACTCGCAGGGCATCGGCCTGGGCTACCGCGATGATACCATCGGCTTCATCGTTGCCTTCGACGACGGTGCTCAGACCAACAACACCACCTTCTTCGGTGCCAACAACGAGGCCGACTACGCCATCACCGGCCGCTTCGATTGGAAGATCCAGGGCGACTGGACTCAGTTCGAGGACTTCACCAGCTTCCGCAACACCGAGGGCGTCGCAGCCCGCATCGGTGCAGGTGTGCACTGGCAGGAGAACGGCGACACCGGCGCTTTCTCGGGTTCGACCCCGGCCAGCACCGCTGACTTCGGCCTGCTGCTCTACACCGTTGACGCCCAGATCGAGGGTCCGGGTTGGAACCTCTTCGGTGCCTTCATCGGCCGCTACATCGACTTCGATGGCGTGACCGGCGTTGGTGGCGAGGAAGAGGCCAACGACTTCGGCTTCGTCGTCCAGGGTGGTTTCTTCGTGGCCGATCAGGTCGAGCTCTTC
Source organism: Planctomycetota bacterium (assembly GCA_039208875.1). GTDB lineage: Bacteria > Planctomycetota > Phycisphaerae > Phycisphaerales > UBA1924 > JBCCQU01. The sequence continues at coordinate 185 of JBCCQU010000167.1, read as the reverse complement.
GCTCGCTACGACGGCGTCTTCCCCGACGACGACTTCTACGCCGCCGACGAGGACTTCCAGACGCTGACCTTCGGTGGTAACTACTACATCACCAGCAACAGCCACGCTGCGAAGTTCACCACCGACGTCCAGATCTTCCTGGACGAGACCACCGACAGCGCCCTCGTCAACGGCGGCGGCGTCGG
>JBCCQU010000166.1:0-5726 GCA_039208875.1 Planctomycetota bacterium | reverse complement strand
TCGATGGTGACCGACTTTGGAACTATCCGCTTCAACGCTGGGCACGATCTACCTTTCGTGCTGTTCCTGCCGACGTACACAGCAACGGCTCACCATCACGGCGTGCTCAGCGAACGCCTGCAGCGGATGTCGCTTGAGGCAGCGGTGAAAGAGTCGGAAGCGTTCGCGATCGGTGACTACGCCTCGGCGCTCATGCTCGGCGACACGCTGCCAGCAGAGCAACGCGTTGCGATCACCAAACGCTACGCGGAGCTCACCGGGCTTAGCGAGTCGTTCATCGACCAAGCCAACTTACGCGTCAGCCAGCGCAGGTTCGGTAAAGAACTGCTCCGTGATCGCGGGCTGACGGTAGGTCGCTTCGATAGCCGATTCACCGGCCGCGACCGAGACGATGCGGGCGAGGGCTACGACTACGACGCGAGCTACGCCGCAATCCGCGCGATCTACACGGCAAGCCTCAACGACTACCTGCGCGGCGAGCTCGGCTACGACAGCGACATGAGCTACGAAATCCTCACCGGCGTCTGGCCCTGGGACTACGGCCAAGGCGGCAACAATCGATTCCTCAACACCGGCGAGCGGCTGCGGGCGGTCATGCATCAGCAGCCGCACATGAAGGTGTACGTCGGCTCGGGCTACTTCGATCTCGCAACGCCGCACTTCGCGGCCGATTACTCGCTGAGCCACCTGATGCTCGCGGAAGAGCTCCGCGACAACATCGAGGTGAACTACTACGAGGCTGGCCACATGATGTACCTGCGACAGAGCGAACTCGAGGCGCAGGTACAGAACCTGCGGCGGTTCTACGAGACCACGCCCGTGGGCAGTCGCTGAGCGGCTAACCCTTAGCGACGGCGACGAGCGGCTGCGAGACCCATGATCGCGAGTGCGGTCGCGGCACCCGGTGCCGGGATCGCAAAGTTGGTCAGCGTCACGGTGCCGGCGCTCTCGTCGTACACCACGTCGAACGTGAAGTTCCGCCTGTTGGCGATGGTCACAACCGATGCTCCGCCATTGAGCGTGCCGGTCAGGGTCGCGGCGTTGAGGATGACAAACTCATCGGTCGCCGAAGGACGCGGGCCACGAAGCTGCACGGCCAGTTCGCCGTCCAATTGGGCGTTGCCGGTGATCAGCAGTTGATCGCTGTCTTCCGCGGCACTGATGCCGATACGGAGCTCACCGGCGCTGCTCTGCTCCCAGTTGCCGATGACGGTCAGCGTGCCGTTGTCGATGTTGCGACCCGGCGCGAAGATGCCGTCGTTGTTGAAGACATCCGCACTCACCAGGTTGAGCGTGCCGAGCCCTTGCACCCGGCCGCCGGCGTTGTCGAAGGTGACGGTTCCGGCTCCGGTAATAGTGGTTGTCGTAGCATCGGCGATCAGCAGAACACCGGCGTTCGTGAACGTGCCGTTGGTCGCGTTGTATGCGAGGTTGGCGTTGGCGACGACTGAGCCGTTGTTGACGAAGTCGAACACGCCGATCTCGCGGCCGCCGCCCGGTCCGGGCTCAACGAGGATCGAACCGTTGTTGGTGACGGTGCCGACCGAATCAATCTGCGCGATGTTGTTGCTCGTGCTCGTCAGCGTGATGATGCCGTTGTTGATCGATCCGTCTGCTGCGGCGAACGTCGATGTGATGCCGGGCGAGCCGATGACGTCGACGCTCTGCTGCGAGCCGAGCGTGCCGCTGAATGCGACAGAGTTGCTGAAGTCGAAACCGCCGGTGCCGGAGCTGGTGATGTTGAGTTGCCCGCCGCTGATGCGCACATCGTTGCCGATGATGTCGCCGCCGTTGAAGTTGAAGATTTCACCAGCCGTGGCAATGCCGCCCTGGTTGTCGAGCGTGCCGGCGTTGTGATTGAAGTTCTGCGTGCCTGAGCCGAAGATGGTCAGCGTTGCACCCGGTGCGGTGGTGATATCGCCGGAGTTGTCCCAGGTGCCATTGGTCGCGTTGAAGGTCGTGTCGGCATTGATCGTGATGTTGCCGGTGTTGTCAAAGTCGAAGATGCCGAACTCGCGGCCGCCGCCACCGCCGGCTTCAACAATGATCGAGCCATTGTTGATGAAGTTTCCGGCCGAGTCGATCTGCGCGATGTTGTTGCTCGTGCTCGTCAGCGTGATGGTGCCGTTGCTCGTAGTGCCGGTTACCGCTGCGAGCGTGGACGTGACGCCGGGCGTTCCGATGATGTCGATCGACTGCTGAGAGCCGAGCAAGCCGCTCGTGGTAACGAAATTGAAGAGGTCAAAGCCGCCGGTGCCGGGGCTTGCAAGATTGAGCTGGCCGCCACTCACGGAAATGTCGTTGCCAGTGATGTCGCCGCCGTTGAAGTTAAAGATCTCACCGATGAGGCTGATCGCCCCCTGGTTATCGATCGTGCCAGAATTGTGATTGAACGTCTGTGTGCCGCTTCCGACCACGCTAAACGTCGCACCGGGCGCCGTGCCGATGGTACCTGCGTTGGTAAGCGTGCCGTTGGTTGAGTTGAAGGCTGTGTCGGTGTTGAGTTGGAGGTCGCCGGTCGTGACGAAGTTGAAGATGCCGAACTCGCGGCCGCCTCCGTTGCCGGGCTGCACGGTGATGGAGCCGGTGTTGGTGAACGTGCCGCTGGAATCAATCTGAGCGATGTTGTTGCTGGTGCTCGTCAGCGTGAGGTCGCCGTCGTTCGATGATCCGGTTGCAGCCGACAGCGTCGACGTGATGCCGGGGACGCCGATGATATCGAGCGTCTGATCGGCAGCGACCTCTCCGGTAAAGGCTACGAAGTTGGTCATCTCCAACCCACCGGCGCCCGTGCCAGAAATATTCAACACGCCCCCGTTGATACGGATGTCGTTTCCGGTGATCGTGCCGCCGCTGAAGTTGAAGGTCTCGCCGTTGATCGTCAGCGACCCGAGGTTGTTGATGTTGCCACCGTTCTGGTTGAACGTTTGGACACCGGTACCAAGGAAGTTGAAGTTGGTGCCGGCTGCCGTTTCGATGGCTCCGGTGTTGGTAAACGCAGCACTTGTTCGGTTAAATGCGACCGACTCGTCGATGTCGAGCACGCCGGAGTTGACGAACTCGTCGACGCTGATGTTGCGTGCGCCGCCGTTGCCCGGCAGCACGTTGAATTGCCCCGAGTTCGTGAAGACGCCGGCTGACGAAAGCTGGCTGATGTTGTTGCTTGTGCTCGACATCGTGAACGTGCCGTTGTTGACGGCACCCGTCGCTGCTGTGAGCGTGCCCGTGACGCCCGGCACGCCGAGAACATCCACGTTCTGACCCGCCGCGATCGTTCCGGAGAACTGTGAGGCACCGGTTACGTCAAATCCACCGGCACCGCTGCCTGTGATGTTGATAAAGCCTCCGCTAATAACGACGTCGTTGCCGGTGATGGTGCCGCCGGCGAAGTTGAACGCATCGGACGTGACCGCGAGACCACCCTGATTGTCGATCGTGCCGGCGTTCTGGTTGAAGTTCAGAAGCCCCGAGCCGCCGAATGTGAGCGTCGCTCCGGGAGCGGTCGAAAGCGTGCCGCTGTTGGACAGCGTGCTGCTCGTGCGGTTGAATGGCGTGTTGGTTTCGATATTGATCGAACCGGTGCTGGTGTTGACGAGATTGGCAATGCTCAGCAGGCGTGAGCCGCCGTTGCCAGGCAGCACGTTGAACGTTCCGCTGTTGGTGATCGTGCTCGACGCGAAGATTTGGCTGATGTTGTTCGTCGTGCTTGTGAGATTCATCGTGCCGGAGTTCGTCATGTCTCCGGAACGCGTGAGGGACGTGGTCACACCCGCGACCGTGGTGATGTCCAGCGTGCCCTGCTGAGCAAAGATCGTTGAACTAATCGTTGAGCCGCCCACAGCCGTAATCGTTCCGCTGTTCGCAATAGTGCTTCCGCTGAGCGAACCGCTATTGAGCGAGATGCGGCCGCGCTGAACGTTGATGCTGTTTGTCGAAAGCGATCTTGATGTGATCTGCAGCGTCGCGTTGTCCGAGTCGATCAGGAGGCTGTCGACAGAGCGTGAGATGTCGAGCTCGACGACGTAGTCAAAGCCGCTTGCGTCGATGACAGCTTGCTGTAAATTGCCGTTCGGGACACCGTTGCTCCAGTTGGCTGCGTTGCCCCACGAGCCATCAAAGGGGTTCTGCCAGTTGCTCATCTGGCCGGAAGCACTCGCTGCAGCGAGGCCGACGGAAACAAGGAGAACACTCGCGCGACCCTGACGACGAATCTTGCTCTGCATGACACCCTCCAACGGTGGTTTCTCTCGATCTCACTCACGCCGCTGTCAGCGAACTCTTAGGTCTCGCGGGAACGAAACGACCGTCGAGTATTGTGGATCACGCAAGCTAAAGCGAGAACTTATGTGCATTTAGGTGCACTTGGCCTGATTCTCGGTCCTCGCCAGCCACGCGTTCTCGGACGAAGGCTCTCAGGCCCCGGGGCTAACCCTCTCAAGCAACCTTTCAAGACCCTGACATTGACACGGCGTTCGGGTTCTGGTATTGTCCCCGAGTCCGGCTCGCGACCGATGCCGCCCCGGACCTCGCTCGGCCAAGGTGGGCCAGGAGCCAAGCGTCGGGACCGGCGTCCTCATCCACCGGCTCACTCCCGGCGGCTGGTTCGCAGCACAGAAAGGCGGGCCGATCCATGGCCGCAGCGCGTTCGAAGTCATCGAGCCGTTCATCCTCCGCAACCGCAGAGCAGACCTCAGCCGCAGCCGGCGGCGATGTCTCTGTCAACCTCGAAGACAAGGGCAAGCAGCAATCGCTGACCAACGCCCTGTCGCAAATCGAGCGAGCCTTCGGCAAGGGCTCGATCATGCGGCTCGACGAAGACGCATACCTCAGCATTCCCGGCATCTCGACCGGCGCCCTGTCGCTCGATCTCGCACTCGGCGGCCGGGGCATCCCGCGAGGCCGAATCGTCGAGATCTTCGGCCCGGAAAGCTCCGGTAAGACAACCCTCGCCCTGACCGTCGCGGCCAACGCCCAGCGGGCCGGCGGTGTCGCTGCCTTTATCGATGCCGAGCACGCCCTCGACCCGTCGTGGGCCAAGCGACTCGGCGTCAACATCGACGACCTGCTCGTCAGCCAGCCCGACACCGGCGAGCAAGCGCTGGAAATCTGCGAACTGCTCGTGCGCTCAAACGCGGTCGACATCATCGTCGTCGACTCGGTCGCAGCCCTCATCCCGCGGGCCGAAATCGAGGGCGACATGGGCGACACGCAGGTCGGCCTGCAGGCCCGCCTCATGAGCCAGGCCATGCGCAAGCTCACCGGCGTCATCGCACGCTCGAACTGCACCGTCATTTTCATCAACCAGATCCGCGAGAAGATCGGTGTCATGTTCGGCTCGCCCGAGACGACCCCGGGTGGCCGTGCGCTCAAGTTCTACAGCTCCGTCCGTGTCGACATCCGCCGCATCGGCGCGATCAAGGACGGCGACGCCAATGTGGGCAACCGCGTCCGTGCACGCGTCGTGAAGAACAAGGTCGCTCCGCCGTTCCGCCAGGCCGAATTCGACATCATGTTCAACGAGGGCATCTCGGTCTCGGGCGACCTCGTCGATCTCGCGGTCGAAGACAAGATCGTGCAGAAGAGCGGCGCGTGGTTCAGCAAGGGTGATCTGCGTCTGGGTCAGGGTCGCGAGAACGCCAAGGCCTTCATCCGCGAGAACCCCGAGCTGGCTGCCGAAATCCGCGAAGCGGTGCTCGACCTCCGCCTGCCGAACCGGCCCAAGTCGG
>JBCCQU010000165.1:0-5743 GCA_039208875.1 Planctomycetota bacterium | reverse complement strand
GATGGCGCTCGCAATTGGTGGACTTCCGTTGCCAACTGCACCAGTCCGGCCCGTTCGACCTCCGTCCAGGCTTCGACTGTGATCTGCAAGTCCGCGGTCGCACGCCTCGCCAACTCGGTCAACTCGGGCCGATCCGCAGGGCCGATGCGGTGCCAGTGCTGCGCGACCAACGCCGCAGCGGGGGCGCTCGACGCGTCCTCGATGAGCTGCACGCTTAGCCACGCGGCAGCCTCGTCGGCATTCGCGTAGGGCAGGGCCGAGGCCAGCAACTCGACGCGGTCGTCCGGGCTCAGCGATGCCAAGCGAGCACCATCGCGGCCAAGACCACGGAAAGCCGCCGACACGCGATTGACAGCCGCCGTCAACACCCTGAGATTATCGGATGCTCGCCGCGTTCGACAAAATGCCAATATGTAGTGGCTTGCAACGCCATGACCTACTACATTGCAGGGGTAACCCAGATTAACACCGCCCGATCGGCACGGGCTTGTTCAGTCGGTCTGCGAAGCGAGCAGCCGAAGCCGTGAAAGAAATGCTGCCCGACCGGTAACAGCTTCACGCTTTGAGCTTTCAACCCGTCAGGCGACAGGTATAGTGGACCCAGAAGTGTCGTTGCCCGGGGGCGACGAAATGCCAGCCACGGCAGGTGGCGAATGGCCGAAATGCGAACACCCGAAAGGGCACGAGCTCCCGAACGACCCCGAAACCGGTAAATACCTGCGGCGTGCGAACAGGGAATCACGCCGCTCCGAGCCGGTCAAACCCACAGAAACCCGCGGCGAAAGACTGCCGCGTTTGCCCAGTGTGACAGCAGGGCAGGAAGGTTGGAACACAGGTGGACAGGATGGACATCGCTGCGAAAGCCACGCGACTTCAATCGTACCAAGTTCTCCTTTATGACCGTGCTCTCCACCCCGAGCTGTTCGAGCTCCGTCAGCGTCGCAGCGTTCGCCACGGCGACTACGAGTGCGAAGGCTGGCTCCTCCGCGGCGGACACCTGCTGAGATTCGAGATGGGGCCCGTCTGTGCCTGCGAGCTCGTGACGGATCAGGAGACCGGCCTGCCCGAGTCAGGCGTCGTCTCGGCTTTCCTGTGTGCCGGCGAACGCGACTACGAGCACGGCTTCGGCTCGTCAGCCGACGTCAACTACATCACCACCGTCCAGACAGAGACGCTCAGCGAAAATCTCTACCTCGCCACGCATGCCGAGCTGCTGAACTTCGGCCGCGAGAGTGAGGCACTGGTTCACGAATACGCCGACGACATGGGGCCGTGCGCTTCCATCCTCGACATGCAGAGCTATCACCGCGAGGTGCATGTCCAGAGCTATCACCTCGTGGCCCACGGCGGCATCGTGCTGCGTACACAGACGATTTTCGAGCACGCCTAACCGCTGCCGACCGCCAGCACGTTCAACGATCAGCACAGCAGAGTTGATTCGGGCGGGTCGCGAGGCCCGCCCGTTGTCGTTTGCGATCCGGGCATGCCGCCGATGGGGCACCGTCCGCGGCGTAGCATCCGCCAAACCATGCCAGCGAGATCACGCGATGTCAGACACCAACCAGGCCGCGCCCCAGAGCAAGCCAGAGACCAAGCCAGAGACTGGGCCCGGAGCACAGGCCGACAAGCCCAACTACAAGAAGACGGTCAACCTGCCCAAGACCGGCTTCCCGATGAAGGCCAACCTCGTGCAGAACGAGCCGGCCTCGCTCAAACGCTGGAACAAGCTCGGTCTCTACGCCAAGCTCCGCGAGCAGGGCAAGAGCAAGCCGCGCTGGGTCTTCCACGACGGACCGCCGTATGCCAACGGCTCGCTGCACCTGGGCCACATCCTGAACAAGTCGCTGAAAGACTTCGTTGTTCGGCACCGCACCATGGCCGGCTTCGATGTGCCCTACGTCCCCGGCTGGGACTGCCACGGCCTGCCGATCGAGCACCGCGTCGTCGCCGATCTTGTCGAGTCCGGCAAGATCGCCAAGCTCAACGAGCTGCCCGATGACAAGCGCCGCGTCGCTATTCGACGCGACTGCGCGAAGTACGCCGAGTCGCAGGTCAAGCTGCAGAGCAAGCAGATGCAGCGGCTGCTGACCGTGGCCGACTACGACGAGCCGTACCTCACCATGAAGCCTTGGTTCGAGGCCCGCGTGCTCGAGACACTGGCGGAACTCGTCGAGCAGGGGCTGGTCACGCGATCACTGAAGCCGGTGCACTGGTCGGTCGCCAACGAGACCGCGCTGGCCGAGGCCGAGCTCGAATACATGGATCGTGAAGATCTGTCCGTCTACGTCGACTTCGAGGCCGACGACGCCGACGCGGTCTACGCAGCCTTCGGCCTCGACGACGACACGCGCGAAGAGCAAAGCCTGCACGCCCGGCCCAGCTTCATGATCTGGACCACCACGCCGTGGACGCTGCCCGCCAACCTCGCGATCGCTGTCAATCCCGAGTTTGATTACGCACTCGTGCGCACGGACGGCAACGTCACCGTCATGGCAACCGATCTCGTCGAACGTGTGACCAAGGCAGCCAAAGCTGAAGACATCGACATCGTGGCGCGCACCAAGGGCGACAAGCTGCTCGGCCTGCGCTATCGCCACGCATTCCGCGACTCGCCGCCCGAAATCGATGGCGATACGTCGCGTGCGTACAGCGTCGTCGGTGCTGAGTACGTCACGCTCGACGACGGCACCGGCCTCGTGCACACCGCGCCCGGTCACGGCCAAGAAGACTTCGAGACCGGCAAGCGCGAGGGCCTGCCCGTCTACTGCCCGGTGCGGCACGACGGCACCTACGACGACACGGTGCCCGAGTGGATCGCCGGCCAAAGCATCTGGAAGGCGAACGACGCCATCCACGATCACCTGCGCGACAGCGGCCATCTGTTCTACAGCCATCGCTTCGATCACAGCTACCCGCACGATTGGCGCAGCAAGACGCCGGTCATCTTCCGCTGCACCGAGCAGTGGTTCGTCCGCGTCGACGAGCCGGCCAAGCGCAACGACACATCGCTGCGCGCAGCTGCGCTCGGCTTCACCGACGAAAGCCGCGACGGCAGCGTCGGCTTCATCCCGCAGTGGGGCCGCAACCGCTTCCGATCCATGATCGAGAATCGCCCCGACTGGTGCATCAGCCGCCAGCGGTCGTGGGGTGTCGGTATCCCGGCGTTCACGCTGCCCGATGGCTCCTCGATCATGACCGCAGCCATCGTGCGCGCGGTCGCTGCGGTCGTCGCTGACAAAGGCTCGAGCGCATGGTGGGAGCTCTCGCCCGCTGAATTGCTCGCCGCGTACGACCCCGCGGCCGACCCCGACGCGCCGAGCGATCTCGATATCGCATCGCTCCGCAAGGGGCATGACATCCTCGATGTGTGGTTCGAGAGCGGAGCGTCGTGGAATGCCGCGTGCCGCGCGCGCTTCGGCGACGATGCCTTCCCGACCGAGGTCTATCTCGAAGGCTCAGACCAGCACCGCGGCTGGTTCCAGTCGTCGATGCTGCTCGCGCTCGGGCACATGGGCGAGCCGCCGTACAAGCGAGTGCTGACGCACGGCTTCATGGTCGATAAGGACGGCAAGAAGCTCAGCAAATCATCCGGCGACAGCGTCGATGATCTGTTCCAGAAGTACGGGGCCGATGTCGTTCGCTGGTGGGTCAGCTCGCTCAGCTACGAGGGCGACATGAAGACCGACAGCGAGTTCTTCAAGCTCGCGGGCGAGAGCTACCGCAAGGTGCGCAACACGCTGCGCTTCATGCTGAGCAATCTCGATGACTTCGACGCCTCGACGCTCGATGAAATCAGCTTTGCGCCAACATCGATCGAAGCGTGGGTGCTCGGCGAGTGCGACCGCATCTCGCATGATGTGCGCGCAGCCATGGACGACTTCGACTTCCAGCGTGCGCACAAGATGCTTTACAACTTCTGCAATGACACGCTGAGCTCGATCTATCTGGCTGCCATTAAGGATCGTCTGTATTGCGATGCTGCGGATAGTGAGCGCCGGCGCTCGGCGCAGGCCGCGTTGTATCGCGTGACCGATGTGCTGTGCAGATTGCTCGCGCCGCTGCTGCCGCACACGGCCGACGAGGCGTACCGCGATCTCGTGAAGGCCGACAAGCAAGACGCCGCGACCTGCGTGCACCTGCTGGACTATGCCGAGCCGAGCGGTGTGACGCCCGATGCCGCGTGGCCAGCGGTGATGCAACCAAGAGACGAAGCGCTCGCAGCTCTGGAACGTGTGCGCGCAGATAGCGATCTCGATAACCCGCTCGATGCCGGCGTGACCATGCCGGACCCGGACGGCGTGCTCGCGAAGTTTGACGCGACGGATTTCGCCGATCTGCTCGGCGTCAGCCGCTTTGCGATCGGCGACGCTGTACGCATCGATGATCTGCGGGCCGAGCCGCGGTGCGAGCGGTCGTGGAAGCGCGATCCGACAGTCCGAGAACGCTCGGACGGCGGCATGCTCTCCGATCGCGACGCGGCCGCTATCGGCGTGGCGTAACGCCAGACAGGGCACGCGACGCAGGTCGTATCGGCAGCGCGTGTTGCGCCGCGGCTGCGCGCTTCGTTTCGGCATCATGCGGTAGAGTCGCCGGGTGTCCGGGTCGATGTCACCCGCATGCAAGAGCCAGACGGATTCCCGCCGCCGCTGTCGCCCACGCCGCCCTCGCCCGAGCAGGCCGTGCCCGATGCAGAGCGGCTCACGACGCTCGCCCACGAACTCCGCAACCTGCTCGACGGCTCGATCCGCACGCTCGGCCAGGCTGAGCGAGGCCTCGAAGAGCCGGACGCCGACGTCGGCACCACACGCTCCGAGCTCGATACCGTCCGGCAAGCGCTGGAACAGATGGGGCGCGTGCTGCACTCCGCGATGCAGTCCGCACCGGGTGCGCTCGTCGCTGTCGGCGATACCAGCGGTGGGCCGTTCGTCAAGCTCGGCGCGGCGGTCGAGCATGCAGCGTCGCTCAGTCGGCCCGCAGCCGATGATCTTGCAATCGCGATCGAGGTCGATCTCAACGACAACGCCGCGGGTTTGCCCGTCGGCCCGCTGTATCCGCTCGTGCTGAACGGCCTGCGCAACGCGGTCGCGTCGATCCGCCGTGCGCGCGCGAGCGAAGGCACCATCGGCGGCCGGGTCATCATCCACGGCACTGCGGACAGCGACGGACGACTCGTGCTGTCGATCGAAGACGATGGCGAAGGCCCGCCGCAAGGCGAGAACGCCGAGGTCTTTCGGCACGGCTACTCGACCACGGGCAGCGCCGGTATCGGCCTCGCGCTCAGCCGATCCGTCATCGAACGCCTCGGCGGCACCATCCGTCTTTCGCCACGAAAGGTCGGTCACGACGAGATCGACGGCGCGGTGCTCGAAATCCGCTGCCGCATGCCGCGCGGCAACGAGACGTGGTTCGGCACCGGCACCACGAGTGAGAACGATCAGCATCGGGAGTCGGCGTGAGCGATTCCGCCAGCCAAACCACCAAGGCGGTCGCATCGCGCGGCACGGTCCTCGTCGTCGATGACGATCCGACCGTCGCGGGTTCGTTGACTGGCTTTCTCGCCGAGATCGGTTACTCGGCCGACGCTGTCAGCTCCGGCGAATCGGCCCTGGCACGGCTCGCTGATGCCGACCTTCCCGAGGTGCAGGTCGTGCTGTCCGACATGTCGATGCCGCGCATGGACGGCCTCGAACTGCTCCGCGAGATTAACCGCACGCATCCCGCGGTCGCGGTCATCATGCTCACG
>JBCCQU010000164.1:0-5754 GCA_039208875.1 Planctomycetota bacterium | reverse complement strand
CTCGAAGATCACGCTCACGCTCGACACCTACGGCCACCTGCTCCCCGACGAAGCCGCGGAGACGGTCGCCCGGATGCCGAGCGTTGAACCGATCCCGCTTCGCCTGACAGGCACCGCCGACGACCACGGCGACGACGCATCGGAAGGCGTGTTCAGCGGCTCCAAAGTCCCCGCAACCAGCCCCGCAACGCGCGTGCGAATCGGTGCCAAACAGGACGATCCGGTGCGCGGCTCCAAAACGAAAAATGCCCCTGGCGTGCTGCCAAGGGCTGTTTTCAAACGAGGCGGACGGGACTCGAACCCGCAACCACCGGATCGACAGTCCGGGACTCTAACCAATTGAGCTACCGCCCCATACAGGGGTACGCCTCCTCGCAGAAGCGATTACAAACATACGCGGCTCGCCACTTGGGTCAAGCCGTGAAGCCAACTGCTGTCGCGGAAGTTCCACCAAGACACAGCAAGATCACTCAGCAATCCGAATCGACGACTCGTCCTGCAGCCCGATCGCGTTGCCATCCGGCCCGATCTTCACTGACTGCAGGTACACCAGCGCGCACGCTGCCAGCAGCGCCACCGTGGCCAGCACCATCAGCCCTGTGTATACGTCAGGCTCCGGCCGCTGGCGGGCCCGGCCGCCGGGCATCTGCATGCCGAATTGACTCATCGCCGAATCTCCATCATCTATCAAGCTTCTCGGTTGACGCCTGTGCCGTCGCCTCAGTCATCGAGCCGGCTGAGCACCGTGTCGTTGGCTCGAACTTGGTGCTCCGTCGCGCCAATTTCGACGCGGGCAACGCTGCGGTTGAGATCCGCTTCCAACACGACCACGTCCGCGATCCATCGATCGCCACGCGTCACGAACAGGCGGCTGTTGCGGGTCACGCGATCGTTTGTGCCGAGGCCGATCTCGACGAGCAGGCCGCTGCCGACGACCTCGTCAGCCTCCACCTTGGCGACGCGTCCGGTGACGAGCGGGCCGGTCAGTTCGAACGGCTCTTGGCTGCCGCCGCCGGTTGTCCCGTCCGCGAAGCGATCGTCTGTCTGACGACGGATCGACTCGAGCTCTTCACGCTGTGCCCGCACGGTCTGCTCGAGCACAGCGTTCTGGCTCAAGAGATCATTCAGATCGTCCTCGAGCGCGAGCGATTCGCGACGCAGGCGGGCAACGTCTTGGCGAGCGACATCGAGCTGGGACTGCACGCTCTCCAGCAACGCTGTCTGAGCGTTGATGGTCTCGACAAAGTCGCCGATCTGGCTCTGGATAGCCTGCTTCTCTTCCTCGCTGCGGCGCACGTCCGCGAGCAGCGACGCGTTCTGCGTCTCAAGGTCGTTGTTGATCCGCCGCTGCGCGCTCAACTCGCTCTGCAGCGTGCTGGCTTCGTCGCGTGCACGCTGGGCGGCTGCGTTCGCCGCTCCCACTGCTGCATCCTTCGTCGCCGACTCCTGCGCTGCCCGTGCCTCAGCATCCGTCAACGCCTTCGTGAGTGCGTCGGCGTTCGCACTGTACGCCACCGTGAGCGTCGAAAGAATCAGTGCCAGAACAGCGGCAAAGACAACGAAGACCTTGGTCAAAAGATGCACGGTTGGCTCCTGTGTGCCAGCCCAGGCTCGCGGGCGACACGCGTCGGCGGTCGGGTGTGCTGCCCGCCCCAATCTCGCGAGATCGGGCCTGTCTCCAGCAGCACCGAAAGCGTATCAAGGTTGCCCAAGCTTTGGAGCCAAACTGCATCAGCAGCGATTCCGCTCGCTCAGTTCCCCGGTCAACGCTCGTCGTTCGGGTTTGATATCGAGAGGCGGGGTTCCTGTCAACCGCTCGACAGAGCAAGCCCTGCCTACGGGCCCCACCGATCGTGGGAGCTAGCGAGGACCCTCCAGATATCGCAGGCTCGCCGCCCCTGCCGCGACCTGGACACGCAGCGATTGATCCGTCAGCAGCATCGCCAGCGATCGCCGGACACCAGGGCCCCGCATTTCGCCCAGTGTCCGGGCGGCGAGGGCCCGCACATCCGATCGCCCGCTCGCCCGATGCCCCGGATCGAGGTATTCCATCGCCACCCAGCCGCCGTCTCGCCTGCCGAGCTTGCCCGCAGCCTCGGCCGCCGTCAGCCGAAGCTCCGGCGGCATCAGCTCCGATTCCGGGATCGGGCGATTCTCGACGTCGACATTGGCCACGAGATTGACCAAGTCCGGCAGCGAGTTGCGGTTGCCCAGCTCGCCCAACGCCTGAGCTGCGAGCACCGCCCGCTCCAGCTCGTTCGGGCTGGATGGGTACAACGCCGCGTGCAGCGTCTGCACTTCCTCAGCCACGCCGAGCTTGGCCAGCGCCTCCGCGATCTGCAGCCGCATGATCGCCACGGTCGGCCGCGGTGCGCTGGTCATGGGCCGCGCCGATGCCGCGCGCAGCATGCTCACGGCGGACGGATTGCCGAGCTCGCCGAGCAGAAACGCCGCGTGTGCCACAAGCCTCGGATCGGGTGACTCGATGAGCGTGGTCGCGAGTGGTGTCGGGTCGACGTTGTCACGGCCGAGCGATTGCATCGCGTAAATCGCTGCAGACCGCACATACGGCGACGGGTCGCTCAGCAACGGCTCGACCGCTGCCACCTGCGAACGCAAACCCGTCCGACCCACCACCATCGCCGCGACCGTGCGCACCGCAGCGTTCTCATCGCGGAGGCCGGCTGCGAAGAACGGCTCCCCCACTGCTGGCGAACTCGAGAGCGCTTCCATCGTGTGCGCGCGAAGCTCGGCGTCGTTGCTCGCTGCAGCCTGTCGCAGCCGATCAATCGCCAGCTTCCGCAGATCCTGCCGCGAGACTTCCGCCCCGCTCATCACCGTCGACGTCATGACTTCATCGGCCGAACCCGCAGCCGATGCGGACGCGCCCGACAATGCCTCCGGCGAAGCGCAGCCGACCAGTGCCGCAGCCGCAACGAAGGCGGTCATGTTCAGGCCAAGCGTCAGCCATGCTCGGCCTACTCTTGTCGTGTTTGTCTCAGGCATGCTGCTTCCCGTTCCGATTTGTGATCATCTGCGTCGAGGCCGCCCAAGAGCCAGCCCCGTCATCAACCCCAGCATCGACCAGACGCCGCCCGGTCCCGCAATCTCTCCGAGCCTGCCGTACGGCGTCTCGACTGTCGGAAGCACCACGGCTGCGCGCAGCACGCCGTCGCGATCCTGCTCCGCCGCCTTGATCAGCCGTCCTCGCTCGTCGATCCACGCTGAGATTCCCGTGTTGGCGGACCTCACCGTGGGCGTGCCCAGCTCCAGCGAGCGCCAGCGTGCCAGATCGAGATGCGAGAATCGGCTCACCAAGCCGCCCGCGACCGGGAATACGGGGCTCGTGCCGAACCAGCCCTCGTTGGTCATCTGCACCAGCACATCGACTCGCCGCCGGCCCGACGGGTGGTACGCGAGATCGTGCACTGTGTTCGCGCTGCTGATCTCAAAGCAGATCGGCGTCGTGACCCGAGCCGGCACCGTACTTGCGTCGGTCTCAACCTCGAACACCACAGCCCGATCCCCGGGTGACAGATCGAAGCGCATGCCCACAGCCCCGAGGCCGACCTGCAGGAAAAGTTCTTCGAGCGGCTTCCACGCCGAGACCACCGGCATCACCTCGCCGAACGGCGTCAGCACCCGCTTGGCGTATCGCTCGGGCTGTACGACCCCGTCGCGGATCAGAAACGCTGCGTTGTAGCGGGCATCCCATTCATATCGCAGCCGACCGCTGTCGCCCTCAGCGTCGGGCACAAGCTCGAATGCATCGAAGCCGTCCGTCCCGATGAGCATCGGCACGGCGAATCGCTCCTGCCAATACAGCAACGAATCCACAGCCGCTGTCGCCGGCGCCACCGAGCCGGTCGAGGTCGGCTGCATCCGATCGAATGCCGACGCCGGCTGGTCGCCGTCCCAGCCCCGCCACACGAGCCACGGGAACCGCAGTTCGAGCGCATCGGCATCGTCTTCCCAGATGAGTTGACGCTCTCGCTCCTTTGCCACCCACTCGGCCTCGAGCGTAAACCCCGGAAACATCGTCTCGGGCCACACGATCATATCGGGCTTCGGCGAGCCGCTCTCCGCCTGCTCACTCAGAGCGAGCAAGCGATCGATCGTCGCGAGCCGGTCGGCGACATCCCATCGCGCGCGCGACGATTGCGGCACATTGCTCTGCACAGCGGCTATGACGAGTTCTGGCCCCACTGCGGCCGGCGGTCGCCAAGCGACGATCAGGGCCGCCCAAACGACCGCGGCAATCGCCACCGTCTGCGCGCCCGCTTTGCGACAACCAGCGCCGACCGAAACGACCGCCAATCCGCCAGCGACGAGTGATGCGAGCAGCAATACGCCGCTCAGACCAACGACAGCGCCCGGCGATGCCAAGGCCCCAGCGTGGATCAACGGTTGACCGATCCACATCCACGGATAGCCGTCGAGCACGACGTAGCCGCGCCACGATTCGAGACCGAACCAAGTCAGCCCGGCGAGCCATGCCCAAGCCACCGGCCAGCGGCGTCGGACGATGACCATGACCGCCACGTACACACCCGGCCAAAGCGATAGATACACGCTCAACGCCACGAAGCCCGGCCAAGCGACGCCGAGTGTCCACAGGTGTGACCAAGCCCAGAACGGCCACGCCCCCACCACGGTCCATGCCAGCGTGCCGAGCACGCGGCGGTGCTCGCTGCCGACAACCACCCATACGAGCGGCAGCAAGCTGAGCAGGGCTGCGGGCCAGAAGTTGAACGGATGAAAGCTGAGCGTCAGCAGCACGGCATGGCATAGCCCGCCGATGAGCGCACGCCGATTGATAAACCCAAGCCGATGATGCGTCGCCGGGCCGTTACCCGCCGGCATAGTCGATCAGCCGAGCGATCTCCGTCCGCAAGTCGCGGCGGTGCACAACCCGGTCGATAAGCCCGGCGCCGACCAAGAACTCCGAACGCTGGAAGCCCTCGGGAAGATCTTGCCGGATGGTCTGCTTGATGACGCGAGGCCCAGCGAAGCCGATCAGTGCTTTGGGCTCAGCCAGCATGATGTCGCCCAGCATCGCGAACGACGCCGTCACGCCGCCGGTGGTCGGATCGGTCAGCACACTGATGAACAGCCCGCCCTCGCGGTCGAATTTGGCCAGCACCGCAGAAGTCTTGGCCATCTGCATGAGTGACAGGCCGGACTCCTGCATGCGCGCGCCGCCCGAAGCACTCACGATCACCAGAGGCAGCTTCCGCTCCATCGCCAGCTCGACCGAGCGCGTCACGCCCTCGCCGACCACGCTGCCCATCGATCCCATCATGAACGACAGATCGAGCACGCAGAGGACCGACTCGCGGCCCTTGACGTAGCCGGTGCCCGCCAGGATGGCATCGGGTCGTCCCGACTTCACTCGCTCGGCTTCGAGCCGCGTCGGATACGCCTTGAGATCCCGGAACTTCAGCGGATCGATCGATAGCAGGCGATCGACAGCCGGCACGAACGAATCGGGATCGGTGAGCTGTTTGATGCGCTCAGAAGCGTCGATGCGGAAGTGATGGTCGCACTCCGGGCAGACGTGCTGATTGGCTTCCATCTGCCGGCGATAAATCATCTGGCTGCATCCGGGGCAGCGCAGCCACAGGCCCTCCGGCACGCCGCGACGCCGATCGGTTTGTGTGTCTTGCCAGTCTCGCCATGTCTTGGGCACGGGCCGGGTCGTCGAGCCGCTCATGCTGCGCCCGCCTCGGCCTTGGGCCGCTTGAGTGCATCGCG
>JBCCQU010000163.1:0-5786 GCA_039208875.1 Planctomycetota bacterium | reverse complement strand
TGGCTGGTGGTGAGCGTCTTCGTGGCATTGAATGGATTGAGGGATGCGGCCATGCTGAAGTCTCCGTCGCGTGTGTTGCGGAGAACTATGCCCACTGAGGTGTCATTGGTCGAATTGATTCATTCGTGTATTTCGATAGATTTCGGTGATGAATGAGACTGTGTCTCAGTGGATTGCGGCTGCCGAGCCGCATCTCGCAGCAGGCGCTCGAAGTCGGCAGCGGCTGGCGACGGGGCCTTACTGCCCGACCGGACGAGGGCGATGGGGCGGGTGAGCTTGCCGTCGTGGCAGGACAGGCCTTCGTCTTGGGCGAGGGCGAATCGGCTGATGAACCCGACGCCGACGCCGGCCTGCACCATCTGTTTGATGGATTCGATCGAGCGGAGCTCCATGACAACATCGATGCGGACGTCGTGACTGGCGGCGGCTCGGTCGATGACTTCGCGGACCGCGGAGCCGGCCTCGAAGCCGACGGTGCGGGCACCGTCGAGGTCTCGCCATGTAAAGGCTCGGCGACCTGACAGCGGGTGGTCGGCCGGGAGGATGAGGCGGAGCTCATCGTCGACGATCGGGACACTGAGCAGGTCGGCTGCTGCGGGCAGGTTGGCTGGGAGCGGAAGGGTGACGATGCCGAGGTCGAGCTGGCCTTCGAGGACGGCCTCGGCGACTGCTGCGGATCCGGCCTCGCGGATGTAGAAGCGGATGCCGGGATGGGCGGCCCGGAACTTGGCGACGACGGGCGGCAAGAGATATGTGATGGCGGTCGCGCCGCCGCCCAAGCGGATCGAGCCCCGTTGCAGGCCGAGCAGTTCGCGGACGGCCTCGACGCCTTCGTCGGCTCGGCGGATGGCGCCGTCGGCGTGTTCGAGGAAGACATGCCCGGCCTCGGTGAGCTCGACGCCGCGCGCGGTGCGGTGAAAGAGCTCGGCTCCGACGTCTGCTTCGAGTTTGCGCAGTGGTGCGGAGAGCGCGGGCTGCGTCACACCGAGGCGTTCGGCGGCTCGGGTAATGTGGCCGACCTTGGCGACGGCTTGGAAGTAGCGGAGAGGTGTGAGTTCCACAGTGCTGGAGAGTATGTCAGATGACGCTTGCTGCGCATGAAGTGCGCAGCGGCAAGGCGTGCGCATGCAATCGGCGGTTGGTGATTGCGGCGAGTTTCTTGTGTTCGGTCGGTGGGGTCGGGGCCGATGGTTGGTGAGCCGCGGCAACCAAACGCGGCCCGTGACATCAATCAGCAAGCCGAACACCGGCGACCCAGCCGCGGAGAGCACGCGATGCCGAGCAGCAAGCAGCAAGAGACGACGACAACGACTCAGCAGACCGTGATCGCCGCGGGCACGCGCCTGAAGGGCGAGATGCAGTTCGAGGGTTCGGCGACGGTGCTCGGCGAGTTCGAGGGCCAGATCGCAGCGGACGGCATCCTTGAGATCGGGCGGAGCGGTATTTGCCGGGCGTCCATCGAGGCCGGCGTTGTCATCATCGAAGGCACCGTTGAAGGCAACGTGGTTGGGCGCGATACCGTCGAGATCAGAAGCACCGGCCGCGTGGATGGCGATGTGACCGCGGGCACACTGGTGATGGCAGCGGGTGCAAGCTTCGAGGGCCAGATGAGCGTTGGCGGTGGGGCTCCCGAGGTCGGCGAGTCGGCTGAGACCGAACCGGCTGTGAGCAGGCCGGCTGTCGCACCCGAGATCGTGACGCGAGCGAAGCGTGAGCCGGTGGCGTCGGTCGCAGAAGCGAAGCCGCGTCGGGCTTGGCTAGAAGGCCTGTCGGACGAAGCTGCATCCGGTGACGGAGCCGAGACAACCGCGGCGTGATCGGGCTGCTGTCGAGACGGCAACCGGTGGTTGCGGGCACGCGGCGCGTGCTGTGCTATCACTGCGGAGCGGTGCTTGAGCTTGGGCCGACGGTGAAGTCTGCCTCGTGCCCGGCGTGCAACCGCGGGCTGCAGATCGAGGACATCGACGTTCAGCGGTATTACGTCGGCGGAGCGCTGCAAACGTGCGGACGCCTGGTGATCGGTCGGCGTGCGAGCGTGTCGAATCGCGAGGCGTACGCCGGCGCGGGTGCCGCGGTGCTGGGTGTTTTTCGCGGCAGTATGCGGGCGGGCGGGCCGGTGGTCATCGGTCCGGGTGCGAGCTGGGAGGGCGAACTGGAAGCGCCGGCTATCGATGTGATGCCGGGTGCGAAAGTTGTCGGGGCACGGTTTCGGATTCGGCCGGAGTTGGCAGCCGACCTGGACTGAAGCGTCAGGCGGCTTGGCTCAGGCGCGTCGGTGATTGCTGATTCGTGTGGTCGAGGTCTTTGGGGCTCGCGATGCGATCGAGCTCGATGATCCATGGCGGCGTCGATTCGATGTACTGGCGGATGTGTTTGCGCGCGCCGAGGTAGTACAGCGCTGTGCCGCCTTGCATGAGCAGCACGCCGGGGATGAGGGCTGCGTACACGACGATGGAGATGCCCTTTGCGACAGCAGCGACTGAGGCTGCGGTCTCGGCGAGCATGGCGTCGACTTGCGGATCGCCGGTGGGCGTGCCGAGTGATGCTTCGGCTGGGCGGGTGATCGCGATGGCGATGCCGACGCCGGCGTATGCGCACAACGCGAGCGCGAGGTAGAGCTGATTGCGGGCAAGGCTTGATGGCGCGGACGGCTCGCCGCGGCGGAGGGCGTCGGCATGGCGGAGTTCTGACCACGCGCAATAGAGCATGGCGACCCCGAGGAGGAGGGCCGGCAGGCTCCAGATGCCGCCGACGAGGGCAGCGAAGCCGAGGATGCCGGTGGACCAGCCGCTGAAGCCGGCGACTCTGGCGGTGCGGAAGAGCCGGCGCTTGCGTTGGCGCGCCTCGGCGACCTGCCGGAGGTGGGCCGGGTTCAGTGGTTGCTCGCTGGCGTGCTGAAGCATCGAAAGCGGTATCGGCGATCGCGAAGGCCGGCGGGCGAGCGAGGCGGCATTGGCTGTGGTCAGAGTTTTTTCGGACGCAACGTGAGGTTGGCCTTGAGGACCGCGCGGGTCGTGCCGATTGCTCCGAGAGCGGACGGGCTGGCTGCTCGGTCCGGGAGGCTCTGGCGATGACACGTACAGCGATCACGGTGGTGACGGGGCTGCCCGGCAGCGGCAAGACGACATTGATCGAGCGGGCCATCGCGGCGGGCGAGCCCGGCAGAGCGGCAGCCGTCGTGCATGAGCTGGGCGATGCTTCGTTTGACGCGACGCGGCTGGCCGAGGCGGGCACGGCAACGCGTTGGGCTGGAGACAGCGCCGGCGCGACGGGCGTGGCTCGGCAGGTGGCGTCGGTCATCGCAGCAAGCACGCCGGCGGAAGTCTTCATCGAGGTCAACGGGCTGACTGCTCCGGGCGAAATCATCGCAGAGCTGACGAAGGCTGACTTCGGTCCGGTGCGGGTGATTGCCGTTGTTGATGCCGAGCGCGCGTTGGATGATCGGCTGATCGTTGATGGTCCGGGTCTGACCCTCGGCAACATGCTCGATGGCCAAGTCGCTGCATCCGGTTGCACGGTTGTGAGCAAGACCGAGCGCGCGAGCGTTGCGGACGTTGATGATCTCGCTGCAATCGCGAACAAGCGAGGCGCGGGTACGGTCGTTATCGATGGCAAGGACGACATCGAGGCGGCGGTGCTTGCAGCGGATGAGATCAAGTCGGCGGATGGACTGATCGGTGGCCGACTTCGGCAATCGATCTCGACGACGTACGAGGCGCGTCGGCCGTTCCATCCGCAGCGGCTGAGCAATGCTCTGAACGGCGGCGCGTTCACGTGCTGGCGGTCGAAGGGCGTGGCGTGGGTCGCGGGCTGGCAGGGCGTTTCGGCCCGCTGGGAGCAACTCGGGTCGGAAAATCGGCTGGTCGAGGGCGGCCGATGGTGGGCGCAGACGCCGCCGAGCGAGTGGCCGGCCGATTCTCGGCAGTGGCGCGAGGTGTTCAGCACCTGGCGCGAGCCGTTCGGCGATCGTCGGCAATCGCTGACGCTGGCGGGCGTGGGGCTCGACGCTGGGTATCACCGGGTGCTGCTGGATTCGTGCCTGCTGACGCCGGATGAGCTGGCGGGTGGCGACGAGTCCGGCGACAGCTCGGTGACGCCGCCGCGTATCGCAGCCTGATTGAAACACTGTCGGATATGTCAGCGGGGGTTGGCAGCGGGAGTGGCAGCGGCGTGGCGTTGGCTATCCTGCCGACGTGCCTCGCGATCCGATAGCTCCTCCGTTGCCACCGCCCGATGATGCCGATGCCGCGATGTGCGTGCTGGCTTCCGGCTCTGGCGGCAATTGCACGCTGCTCTCGCTGGGGCCTGCTGAAGATCGCTACGCGGTGATGATCGATGCCGGCATCACGCCGAGGAAGACGTGGCGCGAGTTGAAGGATCGCGGGCTCGGTCCGGCGCGGCTCGATGCGGTGCTGCTGACGCACCTCGATCAAGATCATTGGAATCGTGGTTGGGCGAGGAGCCTGCCGCGGCATGTGCCGGTGTACATGCACCGTCGGCACATTCGGCGTGCGGAGCGATCGGGCGGGCTGAGCAAGTACACGCTCGCGTTCGACGAAGCGTTTGATACGCGTCGCGGGCTGCGGGTTGAGCCGTTGATGATGGCGCATGACGAGCACGGCGTCGCGGCGTTTCGCATGACCCTGCCCAACGGCTGCACGCTTGGATTCGCGACCGATCTCGGCGCGATCAACGATGCGCTGATCGAGCACCTGCACGGCGTGGACGTGCTCGCGATCGAAAGCAACTACTGCCCGGAGATGCAGCGTGCGTCGGATCGGCCGGCGTTCTTGAAGGAACGCATCATGGGCGGGGCGGGGCATCTTTCGAATGAGGAGTGTGCCGAGGCGGTGACGCGGATCGAGCCGCGTGAGCACGCGGTGTTTCTGCACTTGTCGCGGCAGTGCAACAAGCCCGAGCTCGTCGCCGATTTGCACGCGGGTGCGGAGTACGCGGTCACGATCGCGTCGCAGCACGAGGCGACGCGATGGATTCGGCTCGAGCCTTCATCAAGTCCTGCGACGCCGATGCAGGCGAGTGCGGACAGCGTTGAGGCGTCGTTGTTTGACATCGCGAGCGACGAGCCGGTGCGCGGCGGAGAGGATGTGCACGCGTGTGCGCCGCAACAGCCATGAAAGCCGGCGTTGTGCCGAAGCTCGCAAGGCTCGGCAAGCTGGTGACGGGGCATCGCGGCGGCGTGAGCGCACCGGGCGTGCGATTCATCGAGCGTGATACCCGGCCGGTGGGTGCCGGCTTGAGCAAGTCGTACGACGTTGTGTTCGATGCAGCCCCGGCGATGCGGGTCACGCTGACGCTGGAGCGGCCGTACGCGGACATCGTGGGGCGCGGGGCGTTCGAGTTTTACGAGGCGATTGCTTCGGCAGTACGGCCGGGCGCGAGGCTGCTCGATGCGAAGTGCAGTACAGGCTTTGGTGCCTGGACGCTCGCGAAGCTGGTCGGCGCATCGGGGGCTGTGGTCGCGATAGATACCGACCACGAGTGCGTCCGCTTCGCAAGGCGGCGATACGGGCGGAGCGGTGGGGCAAGCGATGGGCCGAGCGAAGGACGAGAGCTGAATCTCGGCATCGAGCTCGGATCGCCGGAGCCCGGGAAGTCTGCGCTGGCTGGCGAACTCGATGGCAGCTTTGACGCGGTGGTCGCGGTCGATGCGGTGAGCATGGCTTCGGGTGAGGCAACTACGCGCGAGCTTTGGCGTGTGGTTGCGCCCGGCGGATGGCTCCTAGTTGGCTCGCGGCTCGGTGCGCTCAAGCCCGACGTTGTCGAGG
>JBCCQU010000162.1:0-5805 GCA_039208875.1 Planctomycetota bacterium | reverse complement strand
GGGCGAGCAGGCCGAGGGCCAGCAGGCGGATCGCGAGTCGTCAGCTGCGGCCCGCGTGGTGAAGCTCGAAGCGCAGCCCGGGCGTCCGATCGCCCGTGACGGCGTCGAGATCAAGACCGTTCGACCCCGCTTCACGACGCTGACGCGGATCACGACCACGACGCCGGACAAGAACCCGATCGCCCGCGTGACCTTCGGCCGCGACGGCAAGGTGATGGACGCCAGACTTGTGCGCGGCGTGGGCCGGTCGGACATCGATGGCCCGCTGCTCGACGCGCTGTATCGCTGGACGGCGGAGGGGGAGCGGTTCAAGGCGCTGCCGGTTCGGGCCGATGGCTCGGTGGTGACGTACGAGTTCACGATCAACTTCGGGGGCCGGTGAGATGGCCGGCCTTCGTGTCATCGCGACCGCAGCCGTTGCTCTCGCCAGCGCCGGATTGCTGGCCGGCATGTCGGCGTGGCAGGACGTGGGGCAGGATGAGCGCGAGTTCCAAGGGCTCGAACGGCTCGATCAGGGCTTCGAGGATGTCGGCCCGTTGCAAACGAGTCTGCGGCGTATCAACGTCGATCTCCGCCAGCCGACCGCTTTCGCCGATGTCTTTCGGTTGCAGAGCGGCCGGCTTGGGCGCATCAACGGTGCGCTGACCGCTGAGTTTGACCGCTCGCAGTACGTCGCGACGCCGAACGGCACGCGGCCGACCATCCCGCCGGGCACGGTGTTCCGCATCGGGCGGAGTGCTGAGGAGCTGGGCCTGTTGCGATTCGGTGGGACGACGATCGATCGGCGTGCGCACAGGACGGTCGCCGAGCCGATCACGGTCGGGCCGATGGTGCAGCGGTCGGTGTCGATCTGGACCGACGAGAGTTTCCGTCAGCAGCGGCTGGCTGTGCTCGTGCTCGGTCGTCCGCTCACGGACTGATTACGACGGGCCCTGCGAGTCGTCGTCGCCGTCGCCGGCGATGCTCGTCCGCATGTTGGTGTCGGCCACCAGATTCTTCATGCGGTAGTAGTCCATAATGCCCATGTTGCCGGAGCGGAAGGCATCGGCCATGGCCTTGGGCACCTCGGCCTCGGCGAGCACACCCAAGGCGCGGTTCTTCTCGATGTCGGCCTTGTTTTCCTGCTCCTGCGCGACAGCCATCGCACGACGCTTCTCGGCCTCGGCCTGGAATCGACGCTTGTCGGCCTCGGCCTGATCGGCCTGCAGCTTCGCGCCGATGTTCTCGCCGACATCGACATCGGCGATGTCGATCGACAGAATCTCGAACGCTGTGCCCGCATCAAGACCGCGGGCCATCACGACCTTGGAGATGTTGTCGGGGTTCTCGAGCACAGCCTTGTGCGTCTCGGCCGAACCGATCGACGAAACGATGCCCTCGCCGACGCGGGCGATCACCGTCTCCTCGGTCGCACCACCGACGAGGCGTGGCAGGTTGGTGCGCACGGTCACGCGGGCGCGTGCTTTGAGCTGGATGCCGTCCTTCGCGACAGCGTCGATCGTCGGGCGGCCGAAGCTGGGGTTGGGGCAGTCGATCACCTTGGGGTTCACGCTCGTGTTCACAGCGTCGAAGATGTCGCGACCGGCGAGGTCGATCGCGGTCGAGGTGTCCCAGTCGAGATCGATGCGCGCCTTTTGTGCAGCGATAAGTGCCGACACGACCTGTTGCACGCGGCCGCCCGCGAGGAAGTGCGTCTCGAGGTTGTTGGTCGAGATTTCCATGCCGGCCTTCTTCGCACGGATGCGGCTCAGCACCACGATGCGGATGTCGACCTTGCGGAGCTTCATGCCGATGAGCTCGAAGATGCCGACCGGGGCGTTGGAGAGCAGGGCCTGCACCCAGAGGTTGAAGAACTGGAAGAAGACCACGGCGATGATCAGCAGGACGATGACGGCGACGATCACGCCGCCGATGAGCACGCCTTGGCCGATGCCGCCGCCGCCGCCTTGTTGGGCGAATGCGGTGCCGGCCGTGCCAGCCACAGCCAGAGCCGCGGCGAGGATGCGGTGGGAGTTGTTCGTAGCAAACGGACGGGCCATACTGGAAGCTCCAAGAGGCGAGTGCTGATCTTGCCCTGAGTATTGCGACAAGCCGTGCGGACAGGCTAGCCGGTCAGGCTTGTTCTGGCGTGCCGTCATCGGACAGCTGCCAGCCGAGTATAGAGCTGGGCTCGGCCGCAGTATCGGCGGGCTCTACTCAGCGGACGGACCTTGATCTCGTTGAACGCAACGCTTGTGATTTTCACCCGTGTGCCGGCGTCGATGAGTGTCGTCTCGGCGAGCGCGTCCATCCGTTGGCCGTCGACTTCGATGGTGCCGACGGGCCGAAGATCGGTGCGGGCCACGCCCTCAGCCCCGAGCAGCGTTTGTAGTTCTTGCTTCTCTGCTGCGGCCTGTGCTTCGCGCTGCTCGTCGGCATCGGGTGCTGCCGAGCCGTGGATCATGCGTCGGCCGATGGGCGTGTCGGGCCACACGCGATATAGGAACCACAGCGAGAACGGGATCATCGCGAGATAGATGCCGAGGCCGATGAAGCCCCACCAGGACGACTCGGCGAAGAAGAGCACGACGACGCCGGCCAGCCCGACGACCGCAGCGGTGAGGCCGAGCACGCCCGCCGACGGAATGAAAAGCTCGGCGAGAACGAGAAGGACGGACACGGCCATCAGGCCCATCCCGGTCAGTGCTTTGTTGGCGAGCAACGCATCCATCGCGGCAGCATCTCCTGTAGCGGCAAGCTAGGCCTGGGCGGCATCGGTCACCGGCTCGACGCCGATGCGGCCGGTCTCGACCGACGACACGCGAACCGGCGTGCCCGCGTCAATGTAGCCGACCTCCGCGACGACTTCGATGAGGTCGCCCGACGCCAGCTCGATGCGTCCGGTGGGCCGGAGCGTGGTGATCGCGGTGCCGGTATCGTCGACCGCAGCGGGTGCAGACTCGGCGATGGCTGAGAGCAGGTCATCGGTGCGTGATTCGTCGTCTTCTTTGAGGACGAGCGAGCTAAGGATCGGGATGCGTCCGAAGTGCTTGGAGATGAAGTAGCCGCCCACGCCGGTGGTGATGCCGCTGAGCAGCAGCGTCGCGACGCCGCGCATCAGTTCGCCATTGCGGCTCGGGTCGCCGGGGAAGCTCGGCGTGCTGTCGGTGAGGAACAGGCCGAGCACGCCGCCGAAGATCGAAACGAGCCCGAGGATGCCGGCCACGCCGAAGCCGGGGATCACGAAGACCTCGATCGCGAGCAGCAAGAGCCCGGTGCCAATGGCTGCGATCTCCCACCAGCCTGCCATGCCCGCGATCCACGCGGGGAGGATCAGCCCGCCGAGGGCGATCGCTGCGACGATGCTGCCCATACCCGATGGGCTGACCATCTCGACGAAGATCGCGAGCAGGAAGACGACGATCAGCAGGCCCATGACAGCCGGCGAAGTCATCACGCGCGCGAACGATTCCGACCAGCTTTCGTCGAGCACGAGCGTGTCTTCAGCGAGGAAGAACTGCTGGAGCTCTTCGCGCGTGTCGATGCCGTCGATGGAGCCGGTGGGGCTGGTGTTGGCTGCGAAGCCGTACCGCGCCATTTCTTCAGCGTTGATGACCACCGCGCCGCGGCCGCCCAGCAGCTTGTCGACAAGCTCGTAGCGATCAGGATCGTCGAAGTCGATGTCCGGCCGTTGCGAGACCACCGCGCCGCGCAGCTGCATCTGGGCCTCGATCTGCCCGGCGAAGCGTGCGACATCTGGCGAGGCCGGCGTGAAGCCCTCGTCTTCGTTGAGCTCCGGTCGGCCTTCGATCGCTGCCTCGGTCGCGCTATCCAGCGGCACCGGCTCGGCGCCCTCCGCCTCGCTCTCCACGCTCGACGACAGCGTCGCATCGCCCAGCACCGGCACCAGCGGCGGGGCATCCGGGAACAGCCGATCCAGTTCCTCGCGGGTGATCGCCAGCTCGGTACCGGTCTCGGTATCGCGGATCCACCACAGCTCGGCGTCATCAGCCACGAGCGCCTGCGACAGCAACTCGTCACGCTGGTAGCGGCCCGCCCAGAGATTGTGGTCGCGCGTGAACGTCGCGAGCCGCTCGAACAGCACCGGGTAGAGCTTGGTCTTGAAGTCGTCGGGAATCGCGCCATCCTGCGGCCCGGCGAACGGCACCACCGGCACGCTGATCACCTTGGCATCGCCGAAGCTCGCGTCGCTGGCGATCACGATCTCGCGGCAAGCCATCGCGATGATCGCGCCGCCCGAATAAGCCGTCTGGTTGACCCACGCCACGGTGTTATCGATGGTGCTGTTGCGGATGGCTTCGCAGATTTCCAGCACCGCGCCGACCTCGCCGCCGGGCGTGTCGAGCTCGATGACGATCGCGTCGGCCCCGGCCTGTTCGGCCTGCCTGATGCGCCGCTCCATGCTCCGCGCCACCATGCCGTCGATCGGCCGATCGAGCGTGAGGATCGCCAGCTTGGGCGCCTCGCGGAATGCCGGAACGGCTGCCGGTTGGGCCGCGGTCAGGCTCGGGATGGTCAGGGCGATAAGCATGGCTGCCAGCGGCATCAGCCATCGCCGCACCGCCCGCTGCACAGGGTCGGACTCCGTTCGTGCTCGCATGCCAAACTCTATGCGGAACGCAGCCAGTCCGTTTCAGCCCCGCGCCGGCTCGGCCTGCTCGACCGTCCACTGCATCTCCTCGCCGGTGCAATCGATGTGCACCGCGAAGAACCCGGGCAGCACGCCGCGGGCAGCGGCTTCGGGCGTCGGCTCGCACTTCTTCACCAGCGGCCAGATGATCTTGCGGTCGGTATCTGGCAGGTTCAGGCTTTCGATCGACTCGGGCTCGTGCCACTCCAGTCGGCCCTCATCCATCTCGCGGGCTTCGACCTCCACCGGCCCCAGCACGCGATAGAAGAACAGCAGCCAATGGCCCTCGCCCTCGTACCCGGCCTCGCTCACCATGCCGCTCAGGTGCAGGCGGTCGATCGGCACATCGATGCCCGCTTCCTCTTTGATCTCCCGCTGCGCGCACTGGGTGGGGGATTCACCGGTGTGCATGTCGAGCTTGCCACCGATCGGCGATGCCCGGCCCTGATTGGGCTTACGGAGCCGGTGCAGCATCAGGATGCGGCCGTCCGCGTCTCGAAGGTCGCACAGGCAGGCGATTTTGTACGGCAGTGGGGTGTCGGGCACGCCGCGACCATAGCGCCAAGCGGCCTGAACGTCCCGCGATTCACGGGCGGGCGCAGCAGTTGCCGATACGCTCTCGATGATGCGCCGGCTTGACGACGAACGCTTCGACCTCGACGACCGCGTCGTATTTCTGATCGGCATCGGCGGGTGCGGCATGGCCGGGCTTGCGCGCATGCTGCGGTCGCGCGGCGCGGCTGTCGCCGGCTCAGACAAAGCCCCGACGCCCGTGACCGAAGCG
The DNA here is from genome assembly GCA_039208875.1 of Planctomycetota bacterium. Lineage (GTDB taxonomy): Bacteria > Planctomycetota > Phycisphaerae > Phycisphaerales > UBA1924 > JBCCQU01. The sequence goes on along the minus strand of JBCCQU010000162.1, from coordinate 391 downwards.
CTGGCAGGCGACGGCTTCGAGGTGTCATTTGATCAGCAGGCCGGGCAACTGCCGGAAGACATCGATCTCGTGATCGCGTCGGCTGCCATCAAGCCCGACCATCCCGAGTTGCTCGCCGCCCAGAGCCGCGGCATCGCGACGCTGACCTACGCCGAGGCGCTCGGCAGAGCCATGCTTGGGCGCACCGCTGTGGCGCTCGCGGGCACCCACGGCAAGAGCACAACCACCGCCATGCTCGGCTGCGCGATGACCGACGCCGGGCTCGATCCCACGGTCATCGTCGGCGCGACGTGCGCACACCTCGACCACGGAGCGCTCGGCACCGAGATCGAAGAGCGGGGCCGGGCAGGGCACGCAGCGGGTTTCCGGCTTGGGGCCGATGCCATTCCGG
>JBCCQU010000161.1:0-5814 GCA_039208875.1 Planctomycetota bacterium | reverse complement strand
CTCTGCTAGCGTCAGGGCATGCACAGATCGAGAAATCAGGGTCGGATCGGGGCAGAAGTGGGCAGAGTCGTGCCCGCAGCGTGGCTTGGCCGATACAGTCCCCCATGCGCAAGAAATACCGCACACCCGCCGCCACCGCCTGCCTTGCCGCGTCCGGCCTGCTCTTCGGCGGCTGCGACATGCTCGACAACGCCGAGGGTGCCCGCTCGATCTTCGCCGCCGTTCAGCCGCCCACCCCGGCCGAGCTGGCTGAGGACATGCTGCAGGACTACGACCCCGACGCCCGCGCCACCGCCACGGTGCAGCTCGCCAATGCTCCCTTCGGCGGCGAACTGCCATACATCGCGGCATACGTCGACGGTGCCAGCGATCCGGATGCCTCGGTGCGTTCGGCCTCGATCAAAGCGTTGTCTCTGCACGGCCAGCCCGAACACGCCGACATCCTGCTCGCAGCACTCCGAGATGAAGACGCCGGCGTGCGACTCGAAGCCGCCAGAGCACTTCAGCGAATCCACAACCCCGATGTCGTCGCCGATCTGCTCACGTCACTCAGCGAGCCCGATGCACTGGCCGAGGAGTTCGTCGGCGAGGATGACGACCGCGTTCGCTCAGCCGTTGCGCACGCACTGGGGCAATACGCCGAGCCGCGCGTCGTGCAAGGCCTCATCGCTGCGCTCGATGATCGCGCGTTGGCTGTCAATGAATCGTCGCGCGAGTCGCTCGTTGTGCTCACCGGCGAGGACTTCGGCCTCGATCGCGCCGCGTGGTTCGGCTGGTTCGAGTTCTCGACCGATCCCTTCGCCGGCCGCACCGAGTACAACTATCCGCGCTTCGCCCGCGACCGCACGCTGATCGAGTTCCTGCCGCTCGTGCCGCAGCCGCCCAACGAGCCACGCGCCACGCCCGTCGGTATGGACCCTCGCGACCTCACCGGTACGCCACGCGATAACGACGCCGGCTGATGACCACCGACACCGTCGGCAACATCACCGTGCGCCCGAGTCGGGTGCTGCTCATGCATCGCCCCGGCCACGGCGTGCGCGCAGTCGGCTTCGCAGGACTCGTCGACGGCAAATCGCTCGTCGCGTGCAGCACACATATCGCGTGCACAGCGTGCAAAGCCTGCCGCGCTGGCCTCTCCGCACACTGCGAACAACAACTGCTGCTCGATGGCTCAGATCCCGCTGCGAGTTGTCTGCAAGAGCAAGTCTCCGTGCCTGCGCACGCCGCGGTCGAGGTCCCCGCAGATGGAGCTATCGACGCGTCCGCAGCTGCATTCGCACCGCTGATCGGTGAGGCTCTGCACGCTGCGCGCACGGCGTCGCCAGCTTCCAACGACTTCGTCAGCGTGCTCGGCACCGGCCCGCTGGCCACGATCATCGCCCACCTGCTCGCCAGCCGCGGCACAGGTGTGCGCATGCTGACCGACGACACAGCCCAACTCGAGCTGTGCGCGAAGCTCGGGCTGCGGCACCGCGCCCAGCGTGAGGCTGGCCTGCGACGAGACCAGAACGTCGTCATCGACGCCGAAGGCTCGACCGAGAGTCTGTCGCTCGCAGCTCAGTTGCTCACGCCGCGCGGCACGCTCGTGCTGCTCGCATCGCAAGCCTCAGCCGATCTCGCAGAGTTCATCCATCGCGAGGCGCGCATCGTCGGCGTGCGCGGCTGCGACACCCGCGCCGGTATGGCGGAACTTACTGCCGGCGCGATCGACATCTCAGCGATGAACGTCCATCGCCCCGCGCGCGCAGGGATCGACGCAACGATGCAAGAGGCTGCACGCCTGAAGCATCTCGGCGTCGTGGTTGAACTCGACTAACGCAGAGTGTGCGCAGCGAGCTGTAGCTCACTCCTCGATCGGCGACGGCCTGCCCTCGGGCTTGGGCTCGATGATTGTGTCGCTGCTGTTGGGCGGCGGTGGAGATGCCGGCCCCGGCGGCGGCGCGGTGCTCGCGGGTTGATCAAGCCGCTCCCGCATCAGCCGGCCCGCCTTGAACTTCACAGCCCGCTTCTCGGGCACATCGACCGGGTCCATGGTTTTGGGGTTCTGTGCTGTGCGCGCAGCCCGCGTGCGAACCTCGAACACGCCGAAGTCGCGAAACTCCAGCCGATTGCCGGCAGCCAATTCATCGATCACGTGATCGAGAAACTGCTGCAGCGTCTTCTTCACGGTCACACGCCGTTGCCCGGTCTCATCGGCGATGCGATCGATCAGTTCCTTCTTGGTGATCGTGCGGCCGCCCGATCCCGAATCATGTGGCTCCGGATCGCTGGCGCCGGTCGCAATCAATACGCTCATCCGACTTGCCTCCCTCGCGACGGTGCGAGCGTTGCGCGCGAGTGACGACCGGGCGACTGCTGCATTTGCGATCTGCATCGCATCCCGATCTCCTCGCACGGCCGACTTCTGCTGTCGCCGTCATCCCTTCGCATCCGCAGTCGTTGCGGCGCGCCCTGTTTTTTCGATTCGGGCTATCCCACTCGACGCGAAACTACGGTCGAAGTGGAAGCCGTCTTCGTCTCTCAACACACCACACAAATAGCGTACTTGGTGCGATGTTGACCAGCCTCGACGGTTGCCGGGCCGAATGCAACAGCGAACCACTGGATTTCTGAACTCGCTCCGCATTATCCGGAATGGCTCTGTGCCAGCCGGACATATTCTCTCTCAAACCTGGCAAAGCCGATTCTACCACAGGAAAGCCTGTGCTTCATCATGGACACTTCCCAATAGTGTCTCGGTAAGGTCCTAGACGGTCAAGGGTCAGCGGCAAACCTTCCGTATCTTGCCACGGTAGGCGAGCACGGCCGATACCAACCGGAATACTTACAGACGGCCTCAATCCACCATGCCCGACGCACACCCATCAGATTACCCAGATTTACAGCAGGATGCGGAGGGATCGGTATCGGCCGCGACGACATCGCTGCCGCGGGGCCTCACCGTGCCGGCGACGTCGCTCAGCTTCACGTACGCAGCCAGCACCGGCCCCGGTGGTCAGAACGTCAACAAGCGCGCGACCAAGGCTGTCCTCCGCGTTGAGCTGCGCGAATTGGGTTTGAGGCGGGATCATCTCGCCCGTTTGCGTGCAGCCGCAGCCCGCTGGCTCAGCGCCGACCGCGCAACGCTGGTGCTGCATGCAGACGAGCACCGCTCGCGCGAACGCAACCGGCGCGAGTGTCTGGAGCGGCTGGCCGAGGCGATTGTTTCGACAGCCGAAGCACCCAAGCCGCGGCGTGCGACCAAGCCCAGCCGGCGCGCACGGCAACGCCGCCTCGAATCCAAGCAGCGCCGATCGGATCTCAAGCAACGCCGCCGACGCATCGACCCCTAGCCGGACCCGCCCTTGCTCACACTCGCGATCGAAACATCGAATCCGTCAGCCCTCGCGCCAGGCCACAACCGAGACCGAGCCCTCGGCATCGGTCCGGGCGTTGCCATCGGCGAAGACGCAACGGCTCTGGATCACGAAGCCGTCGGCAACACCGAGCGTCACGGCGACGATCTCATGCCGGCGATCGATCGGCTCTGTGCGCGCAACAACATTGCACCGCGCGGTATTGAGCGCATCGCTGTGTCGGTCGGCCCGGGCGGGTTCACCGGGCTGCGCATCGCGACTGTTACTGCAAAGCTGTTGGCCGAAGTCACCGGAGCAGCCGTGCACGCGGTGCCGAGCTGGCTGAGCGCGCGGCACGGTTGCGACATCGACCTGGGGCCCGGGCCGATCGCGGTGTGTTTGGCGTCCAAGCGCACAGCTGCTTGGGTGGTGCTTACGCCCGACACCGACGCGGGCCTCGATGACAGCCAAACGCTCGGCACGGTCGAAGTCGACGCGATCGAAGATGCGAAGCCGCGCGCGCTCATCGGCGACCGCTTCCTGCCGGAAACATTTCGCGCGTGGGCAGATGCCAACAGTGCGCCGGTGTTGTCGCCGCGGTTCAGTGCTGCTGCGGTGTGGGCGTGGGCCGATCGCGTGCCGGCGGTCGATCCGCTGCAGCTATCGCCGTTGTATGCGCGCGAGCCGGAAGCGGTGACGCGTTGGCGCGAGCAGCGGGGCGGGTAGCGTCAGGCTGCGAGACCGAAGCCGTCGTCAGCCTCGTCGGCCATGCCCCAGCCTTCGTCCTGTGCGCACCGATGATGCACGCGAACGACTCGGGCGAGCTGGGCTGCGAAGGCTTCCACGAGCACCGCGAACGTGCGCACAGCGTCTTCATCGAACGCGTTGCGGCGATCACGGAAGAGAGCGATGACAGCAAGGCATTCGCCGTCTTCGTGACACGGAGCTGCCAGCAGCGTTTGGCCGCTCAGCCACGTTGCACCTTCGCCGAGCGCTCGCTGCAAGTCGGCTTCGCTTTGCAGCCGGAACGGTCCCGCCGCCCGCTCGAAGCGGCTCGGGATCACATCGGCAAGCTGCTCGAGCATGACTTCGGCGGTGGCCTTTGGGCAGTCGTAATTTACATACGCGCCGAGCGAGTAATCGCCCGACTGATCCGGCAGGTACACCGCTGCATTGAGCGAACCGAACTTCGCAAGGAAGAATTCGAGCGCTGTCCGCAGCAGCGATTCGAGCTCGAGCTCCTGGCGGATCACGCCTTCGAACTCGCTGGACAGCCGCATGGTCGCGAGCTGTTGGTCGAGCGTGGCGTACGCGCTGGCGAGCTCGCTGCACAGGTTGCCGACTTCATCTGCCATTTGGTTTCGTGCTGTGTTGAGCTGGCGGCAGAGCTGCTTGAGCCGGATGATGCGGCGCTGGCGAGCCTGCGAAGTGGTCGCGCGTTGCATCGCATCGTCCACGCGTTGAGCGATGGCTTGGTCGCTGGTTTCGTCGGCGAAGATGTCGAGCACGCCGGCTTGCATGGCCTGCACAGCGTCATCGAGCGATGGGTTTGGTGAGACGACGACGATGCCGACGCCGAGTCGGTCGAAAGCGCGAGCGATCTCGCCGACCTCGATCGATGGCTGGTCATCGCGAACAACAGCGAGCCGGATGCCGCCGAGGGTTGCGGTGGCGATGGCACGCTCTGCCGATGCGACGGGTTCGACTTCGAAGCGTTGGTCGAGAGCTGCAACGAGTTGTTCGCGTCGAGCGCGGTCGGCCGAGACGACGAGCACGCCGTCGTCGGCGGTCGGCTTTGGTCGCTGCGTTGACTGTGTCAGTTGTTGCTCGTTCACGCCGCTGCTCCCCGAGCCGCGTCGCCGACGACTCCCCTCAACAGGATGGTTGCCACGGCCCCTCCGCCGCTTGCGCCCGCGATTCTCACTTCTCCGCCGTGTGCCTCGATCATCGCTCGTGCTCTGGTCAGTCCTAGTCCCGGCTGCCGACCGCTCGGCTTCTCCGAGAAGAAGGGGTCAAACGCATGCCGCATTGCGGTGGGGCTGAGCCCCGGGCCGCGGTCCTTCACCCGAACCGTCCATCGACCATCCGCGCTATCGGCCTGAGCGCGAACAACGATCACACCGCCCGGATTTGCCTCAGCCGCATTCAATAAGAGCTCGGTGAGCGCCGGCAACACCAAACGCGGGTCGACCTGCAGTTCCGCAGCATCGATATGCATGTCTAGCGTCGTGTCTTCGACACCCATCCGAGCCCGGGCACAACTGCTGAAGTCCAAGGTCAAAGAAGGCTCGCAAGTCGCAGCTGTGCAAGCGATATCCGAATCGGCGCGCGAGCTGTCGGACATGATCACAGCGTTGCACGTGCTGAGCACGCCGCCGGTGCCCGAGCCGAAGCCGGTGCCGGCTGACAAGATCATCGATGCTGCGTGGAAGAGCGTGCGCGATCGGCTGGGTGTCGAAGACACGACGCTAGACAT
>JBCCQU010000160.1:0-5817 GCA_039208875.1 Planctomycetota bacterium | reverse complement strand
TGACCCCTTCGGCCGAGCGATCCACGCGCTCATCGCGGCCGGCTTTGCGCTGTGCCTGGCGACGCCCAACTCCGTCGTCGAGATCGCAGCCGGGCCGTTGTTCGCGGTCGCGTTGATCCGCACGCCGCGGCACATCGGCACCTGGCGGAGCCTGCTGGGTCGCGGCGTCGGACTTCTCGTGCTCGCGTGGTTCGCGTGGGCAGCCTTGGCGTTGCTCTGGTCCGGCGATCGCGGCCTGGGCCTCAGCGAACTCGGGCAGTTCCGCTGGGTGCTCGTCATGCTCGCGCTCTGGCCCGTCATCGAAACGCGCGCGATGCTGGTGCGCGTGTTCGCGATTGGCGCGGCGCTCGGCGTCGGCGTGCAGGTCGCCGATCTCGTCGGGCGATCCATCCCAGCTTTCGACTTCCTCGCGTGGGATCGCAAACCGGGGCGCGTCAGCGGCTGGTGGGATCCGGTCGTGGGCGGTTCGTTGCTCGTGGCGGTGCTCGGGCTGCACCTGCCCGCCGCCATCACGGGTCGCGGCTGGGTGCGAGGCATCGGCATCGCCGGCGCAGCATGGACAGCGCTCGGCATCGCACTCACGGGCACCCGCGGCGCGTGGCTGGCTGCGATCGGCCTCGTTGCTCTCGCGCTGCTGTGGGCTGCTTGGATCGCGGGCCGCCGGGCCCTTGTGCCGATCATGATCGCAGCGGTGCTCGCGATCATTGTCGCGGCCGCAGCATCGCTCACGATCGGATCGCAACTCGGCGCGCGCGCCGAAGCAGCACAAAGCGAGATCAGCCGGGCCATCGAAGAACGCGATTTCAACTCCGACACCGGTGCGCGTTTGCTCATGGCGTGGAAGGCCGGCGAGGCGTTCGCTGACCATCCGCTGCACGGCGTCGGCACGGGCGGCTACATGGCTTGGGCCTACGAGGACCTTGAGCGACAAGACATCGTGACGCGCGCACAGATCGACGACGGCTCGGCGCTCGGCGTGCGATACATCCATCCGCATGCGCACAACGCGCTGCTGCACGTCGCAGCCACGCAGGGACTAATCGGGCTGTTGCTTGCGGGCAGCGTCATGGGCGTCGCGATGCGCAGCTCGACGCGGCACGTGCCGGGCGACGGCTTGCCAGGTGAGCGCGATGGCGTGACGTTCGCGCTGCTCGGCTTGCTGCTCGTCTCAGCGTTCGACGCTGTGCACATCAACGCGCAGACAGGCGCGGTGTTGGCATTGCTGCTCGTGTGCCGATCGCCGCATCGGCCGGCGGGCGGGCCCGCAGCATGACCGCGAGCTTTGCTCCCGACATCGTGCTGCTCGCGGAGTACATCGACTCGGCCGCATGGACGCCGAACGAACGCATCGTCGAACTCGCGCTCGCGTTTGCCGGCCGCGGCAGGTCTGTGCTTATGGCAGCCGACGGAGCCGATCACTTGCCCGCGCTCGATGTTGCGGGCGTGCGAGTCTGGCGGCGCAACAAGACGCGAGGCCAACGGCAACTGCAGCCGCGTGCGTTCCGCGACTGGGCTGATGCACTCCCGCGACTTGTCGAACAGCGCTACGGCGTGCGCGCACCGATTGTGTCGACGGTGTGGCTGGCGTCGGGCGATGTGCACTGCCCGATCGGGCCGAGCATCACATCGCAGGCGATCGAGCAGGTCCTGTCAAAGCTGTGCTCGCCGCCTGCGCTGGCAGCGTTTGTTTACGAGCGTGCGTGGCTGCCGCGTGCAGCGATGCTCGAACGAGCCACGCGAACAAGTTCGCCGCAAATCCTGCATCTGCCAATCGCGAGCGCACTGCCCAAGCTGACAGAAGCGGAGCGCGATGCAATAGCCCGACGCGTGCGCACGGTGCTCGGCGTGCGAGCGGATGAGCGGCTGGTCGTCGTGGCTGGCACGCATCCCGATCAGCCGGGTGTAGAACACGCGTTGCGAGCACTGGCAAAAGCTGACAGCCCGCCACTGGTTATTGTGCTGCCGGGCATGCTGGCGTACAAGCTGCGGACGACGGCGTTGGACGCCGGGCTGTCGGTGACCGGCAGTGAAGATGCTCGACACCGGGCGGTCTGCATCGGCGGGACGCGGAGCATGGGTGAGTTGTTGGCTGCGGCGGACCTCGCGGTCGTCACCAAGCCGGGCCGACGGATGGCAAAGCACTGTCTCGGGCGTTTCTGCGCGGACGCGGTGCGCTCGGGCGTGCCGATCGTGGCCGAGGCGGGCTCGCCGGGCATCGAGCTCGCGCATGAAGATGCAATACACATCGTCGCGGATGCCAGCGACTGGCCAGACGCTGTGGGCGGCGCATCTGATGCGAGTTGGCTGAAGCGCGCGAAAGCTGCAGCTTGGCTCCGTCGCGATGCAGCGGACATCGGCCGACAACTCGACGCGATCGAATCGGCGGCCGGTCTATCGTGACGCATGCCGCCACCCGACTCGACAACCAACAGCGCAAACGACACCTACACCAGCCCGCTCGCGAGCCGAAACGCCAGCCCGGAGATGCTCCGGCTGTGGTCGCCGCGGCACAAGTTCAATACGTGGCGGCGGATCTGGCTGGCGATCGCTGAAGCTCAGCACGAGGTGACGAAAGACTGGGGGTCTGGCGACGCTGATGAATCTGAGGCTCCGCTCCCTGACGGTCGCGGCTCGTCAAAGACAGGGCCCTTGGTGACGAAGGAACAGGTTGAGGAACTGCGCGCAGTTGTCGAGCAGGGCATCACGGACGAAGAGCTCGCCCGCGCCAGCGAGATCGAACGCGACCTACGGCACGACGTCATGGCCCACGTGCACTGCCTCGGTGAGCAGTGCCCCAAGGCCAAGCCGATCATTCATCTTGGGTGTACGAGCCAGGATGTGGTTTGCAATGCGGACTGGGAGTCCATCAACCAATCGGCGGCCATCATCGAGAAGAAGCTCGCAGCGACCATCTCGTTGCTCGCAGACGGCGCGTTGCAGCACCGCAAGACACCAACGCTTGGGTTCACGCACTACCAGGCTGCGCAACCTGTCACCGTCGGACGCCGATGCGGCGGCTGGGCGTATGAGCTTTGGATGACGATGAAGCCACTCGACACGGCCCGTATCTGCAATCGACCTCGTGGAATCCGGGGGGCAACTGGTACGTGCGCATCGATCATGAAACTCTTTGATAGCCGGCCTCAGCACGGCGTCTACGACGGCTTTCAGCCGGGATGGAGACCAAACGAAGACGGCGGACTCACAAAGGAAGGCACACGCCTTATCGAAGAGCGCTATGAGGATCAGGTCGGTTTCCGATTGGACTGGGATTCCTGGAACGACGACTACGATACTTCTGGTTACCACGACGCGACCCACCGTTTGACCGGGCAGACCTATCCCCGCGTTGCAGACGGCATCATGCTGTCTGCGTTGGCGAGCACAGCCGCAGTCCTGCACAAGATCGCAACCGACATCCGCCTGCTCAGCAATCGCAAAGAGCTCGACGAGCCGTTCGGCAAAAACCAGATCGGCTCATCGGCCATGCCTTACAAACGCAACCCGATGAAGTGCGAGCGGATCTGCGGCCTCACTCGCTTCGTCATGAACCTCGTCGGCAATGCCTACGACACCGCGGCAACGCAGTGGCTTGAGCGCACACTCGACGACTCGTCAAACCGCAGGTTGTCATTGCCTGAAGCGTTTCTCGCCCTGGACGGTGCGCTCGATCTGATGCATCAGGTCGCGTCGGGGCTGGTTGTGAACGAAGCGATGGTTCGCAAGAACCTGATGGAAGAGCTGCCGTTTCTCGCGACCGAGAACATCCTGATGGAGGCTGTGAAGGCGGGCGGCGATCGGCAGGACCTGCACGAGAAGATCCGCGTGCATGCGCAGGCTGCGGGCCATCGCGTGAAGCAGGAAGGCCTCGACAACGATCTGATCGATCGGCTGCGCAACGACCCGGCCTTTGCCAGCGTGCACCACCTGCTGACCGAAGAAGAACTGCTCGACCCGATGAAGTACGTCGGCCGAAGCGTCGAGCAGACCGAGCGATTTATCGCGGAAGTGATCGAGCCGATGCGTGAGCGGTATGCCGACGAGCTAGCGGAGCTTGGCGAGAGCGACCGTGGCGTGTGAGTACATCAAAACGAGCCGCGAGTGTCAGCGAGCGGTGCTGCGAGAAGTCACGCATTGCCCGCTCCCTCACGGTCGCGGCTCGTTCAGCAGGCACGGTCCGGCGGTCACACTGGTCAAAGTTGCGGGTTCTGCTCGCCGATGACTTGCCGCGTAGTGTTCGCCTTCCGGGAGACGCTGCATGACGACCGAATCGGCAACCGCTTTGGCCAAATCAGAACTGCGGGCCTCGGTCCGAGCCGCGATCGATGCGGTGCCACCGGCGGTGCGGCTGGAGCGGTCGGCAGCGGCCTGCCAGCGTGCGATGGATCTGCTGTGCCCGGACGGCGAGGGCCAGCCGGTGAGCCGGGTCATGCTGTTCGCGCCGATGCCGGACGAACTGAATGTTGATCCGCTGGTGTCGGCCTTGTTGGCGGAGGGCGTGGATGTCTATCTGCCGCGGTGCGATTGGGACGCCAAGGCCATGGTGCCGGTGCGGGTGCACAGCCTCGACGGCCTGACCGAGGTGCGGCCCGGCCTGCGTGAGCCCGAGGCGGAGGGGCCGGTTTGTCCGGTGTCTGCCCTCGACGCGGTGATCGTGCCGGGCGTGGCGTTTGCCGCGGCGGCGACCGGCGGCGTGGGCCGAGTCGGGCGGGGCGGCGGCTTCTATGACCGCTTCCTTGGTCAGCAAGATCTGCGTGCTCGGACGGTGGGCGTGGCGTTCGATGAGCAGATCGTGGACGAGGTGCCGATGGAGCCTCATGACATATCGCTGTCCGCAGCGGTCACGCCGACGCGGGTGATCGGCCGAGCCTGAGCGGCGTCCGCTGGGTCGGGTCCGCAATTTGTGCGCGATATGCTTCGGAGTTGGCACCGGCATCGGCTGTGCGCGCAGCGATGGCCCGGCACTGGAGGTCCGTCCGCATGGCATTGCCGTCGCAAACATCGAGAGCCCCGGCACGCGGCCGGGCTGTGGGACGCGTGAGCCCGAGACGCCGGCGGTCGGGCGGACCGCCGCGGCAGGTCGTGGTGATCGCGGCGATCGCAGCGGTCGTGCTCGGCGGGCTGTGGATCCTGCTGAGCACGGGCGGCGGCGCACGCGATGCTGAGGCTGCCGGCCCGGTGATCGACGATCCGACGGTGAGCGAATCGGAGCTTGCACTGGCGACGGGCCGCTCGACGAGCACGGGTGGGTCAACGCGGGCGATCATGCCGCCGGTGGAGCGGGAGCCGCGCGAGACTTCGACTCGGTCGAACAACGACAACACAGGTAGCGGCACGGGCGGCACGGCCAGTTCGCTCGGCGATGCACTCCGCAACGGCGGCCGCCAAGAGCCGGAGGCGCGTGTGGTGAACACCGGCGTCGAGACCCAGACGCCAAGGCAGACGCCAAACGAAACAACGCAGACCACGCAGCCGATGCGCGCGGGCGGTGGCCGAGTCGCCGAGCTCGTGTCGGCAGCGGCGGAGCAGATCGAGGGCGACGAGCCGATCGTGGCACGCGAGCTGTTGAATCGGGCGCTCGCGACGCCGGGCATCGAGCCGGCTGAGTCGGTGCGTGTGCGGACGATGCTGAGCGCACTGAATCGGCAGCTGGTGTTCGGGCCGACGATCTTCGAGGGCGATCCGATGACCGAGGCCTACGAGGTGCAGTCCGGCGATTCGCTGGCCCGCATCGCACGCAGGCGCGAACTCGCGACCGACTGGCGGCTGGTACAGCGTGTGAACGAGTTGAGCAATCCCAATCGCATCCGCGTCGGC